>JAGWZN010000130.1 GCA_018968785.1 Patescibacteria group bacterium | reverse complement strand
AGATGCGTTGAGTGCCGGCGGGGAAGATCAGTTAAGTCTGGTGGTGTACGGTGAAGAGTGGTCAACCGGAGTAATTGGTTTGGTAGCCGGTCGGCTGCTGGAGCGGTATAAGCGGCCGGTGGTCGTGCTTGCCAAAGAAGGCGGGGTAATAAAAGGTTCGGTTCGCAGTGTGGAAGGGGTTGACGCGGTCCAGCTGCTGCAGGCCGGAGACGTGTATTTAGAGAAGTACGGCGGCCACAGCCGGGCAGCCGGTCTGACGTTTTTGACTTCAACTACGGATCAGGTTGGCCGGTTTCGAGATGATTTGAACCGGTGGATGGTTGAACAGGGATGGCAGCTTGGCGCCCTCGCCGAGGCGACCAGTCGAAAACCGGACATGGAACTGCCGCTGGATGCGGTAGAGATTGGCTTGGCGGAGAAAATCGGGGAGTTGGAACCGTTTGGTATCGGTTTCCCGGCGCCGCTATTCTCCGCCCGTTGCCGGCTGGCTCTGATCCGCCGGGTTGGTAGTACCGGCCAACACCTCGCCTGTGTCTTGGAGCAGAACCGGCAGCGTAAAAAGGCGATCGGATTTGGCATGGGCGATCTGCCGGCGGAAGAAAAGGAGTACGAAGTGCATTTTACGGTTCGGAAGGAGGAATGGAACGGCCAGCCGGAAATTTCCTGCCATATCGAGCGGATTGTGCTATAACGAAACTATGCCAAAACGCGCGACCACCGTTTATGTCTGTAGTGAGTGCGGGGAAGAGTATCTGCAATGGCAAGGGCGTTGCTCCAACTGCGGGAACTGGAACACCATCCAGAAGTTTCATCTTTCCCAGCCGCATACCGCTGAAAAAGGCGCCGGCTATGCCGGTACGGAGGCGGCTGCCCCCATCCCCTTAGCTTCGGTGCAAGGACAGGAGGAGCAGCGGTTTCCGAGCGGTTTTTCCGAGGTGGATCGGGTGCTGGGCGGCGGGATTGTCGCGGGCAGCGTTATTCTACTGGGCGGGGATCCGGGAATCGGTAAAAGTACCCTTTTACTCCAACTGGCTGAGCGGATTGCCGATGCCCGGCATCCGGTACTGTATGTGAGCGGTGAAGAATCGCCGGAGCAGATTAAACTGCGGGCGGTCCGGCTGGGCATGACAGCCGGCTCTATTTCGTTGCTGGCCGCTACGAACATCAGCCGGATTGAGCAGATCATTGAGGAAGGTAAGCCGAGGTTGGTGGTGATTGATTCGATTCAGACGATGTACGATGAGGACTTCCCTTCCACTCCTGGCAGTATTGTGCAGGTTAGAGAGTCAGCGCTGCGGTTGCAACGGATTGCCAAGCGGTTGGCGATTCCCATGGTTCTGGTTGGGCATATAACGAAAGAGGGAACGGTGGCCGGTCCGCGTACGCTGGAGCATCTGGTGGATGTGGTGTTGTATCTGGAAGGTGAGAATAAAGAGCAGTTGCGGATTTTACGTGCGGTTAAGAACCGGTTCGGCGACAGTAGTGAGACCGGTATCTTTGCCATGGAAGAACAAGGAATGACGGAGGTGAGTAATCCCGGCAATTTTCTCTTGCAGGAGCGTGTTCAGGCGCCCGGTTCGGTGCTTTCGGCGGTCATGGAAGGCAGTCGGCCGCTTCTTATTGAGGTACAGGCGCTGACCACGCCAAGTCTGTTCGGGTATCCGCGCCGCACCAGTTCCGGATTTGATCTGAACCGGTTGAATCTGTTATTGGCGGTACTGCAAAAGCGGGCCGGCGTTAACCTTTCCAATCAGGACGTGTTTATTAATATTGTCGGCGGGCTCAAAATAAAGGATCCGGCGCTCGATGCCGCCGTCTGCGTGGCGTTGGCTTCAGCTCATAAAGAAGTAGCGTTGCCGGAGACCTTATGTGTGATTGGCGAGATTGGTCTGGCCGGTGAGCTGCGCCGGGTCAGTCAGCAGGAACGGCGGATTAAAGAGATTAAAAACCTGGGATACACCACGCCGAAACCGGTGAAAAGTCTCGGGCAGTTAGTGGGATCGGTATTACGGTAGCACCTGGGCGGAGACCCGGGTGAGTGACTGATTTTCCAGACCGGCGGTATTCACTGGATGCAAGGTAAAGTAATAAGTCTGGTTCGGAGTCAGCTTGGATACGTCAACGGTGGTGTTTCCGGCGCTGCCCACGGTGGCCGGAACGGTCTGAATCTTGGTCCCGATATTGGCCGGGTCGCTGCTGGTCGATTCGTAAATCACCACGCTGGCCAGGTTACTGTTATTCGGATTAGTCCAACTAATCTTAATCGGCTGGTTAGTGGAAATTTGGCCTGAGGTTGCGCTTGGCGAAGTAACCGCGTCCGGAGCGGAGCTGGCGGGCGTATTCCCATTGCTTACCGTGATCTGTTGAGTGGCGGTCATGCCAATCGCGTTGGTGACAGTTGCCTGGATCACGATACTGCCGGGCGGCAAGGTGGTAGTATCCAGACTGACACTCCAAGGCGCGGCGGTCGCGCTGCCGACGGAAACGTTATTCACATAGTAGTCGACCTGGGTAATCGGTTGGGTGCCGCCGGGGTTGGCTTGCAGTTGAATCGTGCCACTCACCGAACTGCCGTCGGTTGGGGAGCTGAAGCCGATGGTCGGCCGGTTAGCATCGGTATGCAAATCATCCTTGGTAGTCGGTGGAGAAGTGCCGCCGCCGTTCGCCTTTGCCCATGCCTGAACTGGATTCTCCCAGTTGGGATTGTTCGGTTGCCAGGAATGGACATTAAAGTAGGTCTGCTCAACCACATCGGCAGCCGGCGTCAGATCGGTAGCCAGCTTGCCGGTCACTTTATCGATCTTTACCTTAACGTGAACGTCATCAGACTGGGTAGGTACCTGCCAGGGCGCGAAGATATCGGTGACCTTGTCGTTATCCGGGGTTTGATCGGTCGGCAGCTTGCCGGAAAGCTTATCGACCGTGAGGGTCTTGATATCGGACGGTTTGCTGAACTGTTCCACCGGTTTGCCCTTCAGATAC
>JAGWZN010000129.1 GCA_018968785.1 Patescibacteria group bacterium | reverse complement strand
TTATGGCTTTCCTCCGTCCCGAACGGGGCGGGACCTATATTGACGCTACCCTCGGCCTGGGCGGACACAGCCAGGCGTTGCTGGAAACGGCCGAGCGCTCCGGCAAAGAACTGATCGTTTTGGGTATCGATCAGGATGAGGAAGCGCTGGGTTTGGCCCGGCAGCGGCTGGGTGACCGGATTCGTTACTTTCACGGCAACTTTGCCGATCTGCGGGAGGCGGCTAAAACCCTTGCCCAGCCGGTAGCGGGCATTCTGATGGACCTTGGTATTTCCAGTTTCCAGCTCGATACCCCGAACCGTGGTTTTTCTTTTACCGCGGACGGTCCTTTAGATATGCGGATGGATCAATCGGCCCAAACTACGGCGGAGCGGATCGTTAATACCTGGTCAGAACCGGAACTGACTCGTGTTTTCTTCCAGTACGGAGAAGAGCGGCTTGGACGCAAGATCGCCCGTTTCATCGTGGA
Organism: Patescibacteria group bacterium; assembly: GCA_018968785.1. Taxonomy (GTDB): domain Bacteria; phylum Patescibacteriota; class UBA1384; order CAILIB01; family CAILIB01; genus REEB54. The sequence continues at coordinate 2,560 of JAGWZN010000129.1, read as the reverse complement.
TCGACGGCAGAAACAACCGTTTCACTCTACTGCTGATCTGGCAGAACTTGTAACTCGCGCTTACCCGCCGTCAGCCCGGTTTCGTCATCCCCATCCGGCTACCCGGGTGTTTCAAGCGTTGCGGCTGACGGTTAATGGCGAATTGGAGGCGCTAACTGCCGGTCTTGAAGCGGCACTTACCCTTTTAGCACCTGGAGGCCGATTGGCGGTTATTTCTTTTCACTCCTTGGAGGATCGGATTGTCAAACACCGGTTCCGGCAGGCGGAACAAGAAACAGGATATACCGTACTGACCAAAAAACCGGTTACCGCTACCGCGGATGAAATAGTTGCCAACCCGCGCAGCCGTTCGGCTAAGTTGCGGGTGATTGAGCGGAATCAGGTTGAGTGATAGTGGTATTTAGGCTATGATAAAGGCATGATACTAACGGTTCACACAGATGGCGGGGCTCGCGGTAACCCCGGTCCGGCCGCGGTCGGAGTGGTACTTACTTGCGGTACGGATGAAGTCAGGCACGGCCGGTGCATCGGCGATACGACTAATAACGTGGCCGAATATACGGCGGTGTTGGAAGCGCTCAGCCGCATTCCCGATCTCTGCCTCCACTACCAAATTGAGAAGATTGAGTTTTATCTCGATAGCGAGCTGGTGGTCAAACAGCTGAAAGGCGAATACCGGGTAAAGGACGCGGCTCTGCAAGATTTAAACCGGAAAGTGCGGATTGGCTTGGGCGAACTGTCGGTACCGGTATCTTTCCAGCATGTACCCCGTTCTCAAAATGCCGCCGCCGACGCGTTAGTCAATCAAGCTTTGGATCGTATTTCCTAACCCGAACCATGTATCCTTCCGTATCCGCACAACCTGATTTTCCGGCGCAAGAAGAAGAGATACTAGCCTTTTGGCGGGCGGAAAAAATCTTTGAAAAAAGCTTAGCGAAAAACCAAGATGGTGAACCGTATATCATTTACGACGGTCCGCCGACCGCGAACGCCAAGCCACCGCTCCACACGATTGTGCCGATGTCATTTAAGGATTTAGTGGGACGGTATCAAACTATGAAAGGCCGGTATGTGCCTCGGCAGGCCGGTTGGGATACCCACGGCTTGCCGGTAGAAGTGCAGGTGGAAAAAGCGCTCGGGCTGTCCGGCAAAAAAGAGATATTAAACCTGGTTCCAGGCGATCCTAACGCCTCTATTGCCAAGTTTAATGAGATTTGCCGCACCAGCGTCTGGGAGTACAAACAAGAATGGGATAAATTCGTGCCGCGAGTCGGCTACTGGATGGATATCGACCATCCGTACATCACCTACCAGCCGGAGTACGTGGAAAAAGAGTGGGGCGTCTTTAAGCGGATCTGGGATAAGGGAATGGTCTATAAAGGGTATAAAGTGTTGCCGTACTGTCCGCGCTGCGGTACCGGCCTTTCCAGTGCCGAGGTCGCGCAGGAGTACCATGACACCAAAGACGTGTCTGTCTATGTCGCCTTTCCTTTAGTTGATCAGCCGCGACGGTCGCTTTTGGCCTGGACAACCACGCCGTGGACTCTGCCGGGCAATGTCGCCTTAGCGGTTGGAAAGGGAATCGAGTACGTGGTTATCCGCCAAGCGGATGGTGCCGAGTATATCCTGGCGAAGGCCCGATTAGAGATAGTGGAAGGGGATTATGAAATCGTAGAGGAGTTAAAAGGCGAGCAGCTGTTAGGCCGGCAATATCAGCCGCCGTATCCGGAGGTGCTGGCTGATCGGACCGAACCGAAGCATCTGGTAGTGGCAGCCGACTTTGTGACTACTGAAGATGGAACCGGCATTGTCCACACCGCCGTTATGTACGGCGAAGATGACTTCCAACTCGGTCAACAACTCGGTCTGCCCATGAAACACAGCGTCGGTCTGGACGGCCGCTTTTTGGATAATGTGCCGGAGTTTGCCGGTCTCTATGTGCGAGATGCCCTGGTGCCGATCTTAAAAAGCCTGCAGGAAAAGAACCGGCTGTATAAAAAGCAGACAATCACGCACAGCTATCCCTACTGCTGGCGGTGTAAAACGCCGCTAATCTATTACGCCAAAGACTCCTGGTATATCGCCATGTCAAAACTACGTGGGGAGTTGCTGAACAGTAACGAAACGGTGGCGTGGTATCCGGAGCATATTAAGGAAGGACGGTTCGGTGATTTTATCCGCGAAGCGCGCGACTGGGCAATCTCCCGCGAACGGTTTTGGGGCACGCCGCTGCCGATCTGGGTCTCCGTTTCCGGCAAGATGCTCTGTGTTGGCTCCTTCGCTGAGCTGAAACAACTGGCGAAAGATCCGGACTTGGTGGGGGAGGAGTTTGATCCACACCGACCGACGGTAGACGCCATTATTCTGGTGAAAGATGGGGAAGAGTATGTCCGCGAACCGGTAGTGATGGATGTTTGGTTTGATTCCGGATCTATGCCGTACGCCTCCGGTCGCGATCAAAAAGGTCAGTTTCCGGCTGATTATATTGCCGAGGCGGTCGATCAGACCCGGGGTTGGTTTAACAGTCTGCTCGCTATTGGCACCATTGTGAAAGGTCAGT
>JAGWZN010000128.1 GCA_018968785.1 Patescibacteria group bacterium | reverse complement strand
AATTAAGCGAAGGAGATCAGCAACAACAATTAGAACAGTACCGGCAAATCATTCAAGGTACAGTGCGTATACTTATAGAAATACAAGAACCGAAACAACGGGTTGACCTATTCTTAAAAATTGCACCTATTCCACAGCAAGATGTACTCGAAGCAGTTAAAAACTACCCCGGAATTCCAGAAGAAACCCGCACTACTATGTTAGCAAGTTTCCGCAGGGAACTTGAGATTGCCCATAGAGAAAAACAGGCGAGCACACAATTCGACATAGAAAATCCGGGCCTCGATGAGCTTGCCGGCTGGCAGGCATGATAACTCGACATAAAGCAGAAAATGCTTAGATGTTATCCCCCGACCCGTGCCGGAGCCGCCTCAGCCGGAGGAGTAGGCGGAGCTTCCACCTTCTCCACCCGGAACATTGTCCGCATCAACTGCTCTTCAACCGCCACTAACAACTGCTGAAAGAGCCGATACCCCTCCGATTTATACGCCACGAGCGGATCGGTTTGGGCGTACCCCTGCAGACCGATACCGGTGCGTAACTCCTGCATCGTATTCAGATGCTCAACCCAGAGCACGTCGATGGTCCGTAGATAGACCGTCCGCAGTACCGCCGGAAAAACCTCACCAAACTCCTGCTTCTTTGCCCCATACACTTCTGTAAATAGATCACGCAGCCGTTCCTCTACCGCCGCGTCCGATTGAAACGTTATCAGGTTACCGTGCAGCGCCCGGGCCGCCTGCTCAGCCAGGCCCAGCGTTGTGGCCACATCACGCACTAACTGATCCAGATTCCACTGGGTCGGATGGCCGGACGCGTGGGTCGCCGCCAGACGGCGGGACTCCAAACCGATTGCCGACTCCATCGCCTGCTCAACCTCCGCCAGTCCGTCTTCCTGTAGCGCTTTGCGGCGCCGGCTGTAAATCACCTCGCGATGACGGTTCATGACGTCATCAAACTGAACCAGCCGCTTGCGGATATCAAAGTTATGTCCCTCCACCTTCTTTTGAGCCGATTCGATAGTCCGGCTGATCATTTTATGCTCAATCGCCTCATCATCCGGCACGCCCATCACGTCCAGCCAGTGCTTCATCCGCTCACCACCAAAGATGCGCATCAGATCGTCCTCAGTTGAGATATAGAACTGAGAAGAACCCGGGTCGCCTTGCCGGCCGGAACGACCGCGAAGCTGGTTATCGATCCGGCGCGATTCATGCCGTTCCGTACCCAGCACATGCAGGCCGCCCAAGCTCACTACTTCCGCATGATCCCGCTCCCAGGTGCTATGCGCTTTTTCATACTCTTTCTCCGATTCAAAATCATCTTTACGCGGCTCCACACCGCCCAGCATAATGTCGGTTCCCCGACCGGCCAGATTGGTCGCCAGGGTCACCGAACCGCGCCGGCCGGCCTGTGCCACAATATGCGCCTCCCGTTCATGGTTTTTAGCGTTCAGCACCTCATGCGGGACGCCGTTTCGCTTGAGCAGCTGCCCCAAATGTTCGTTTTTCTCAATCGAAATCGTGCCGATCAGGATCGGCTGACCCTTCTGATGACGCTCCTTCACATCGGCAATCAGCGCCTGGTACTTGCCGGATTCTGTCTTATAAATCCGATCGGACAGGTCTTGGCGAATCATCGGCTTATTAGTGGGAATAACGATAACCTCCAGATCATATATTTTAATAAACTCTTCCTCCTCCGTTTTGGCGGTGCCGGTCATGCCGGCCAGCTTGGTATACAGCCGGAACAGGTTTTGAAAAGAGATAGTGGCCAGCGTGTCCGATTCGCGCTGCACCTTTACCCCTTCTTTGGCCTCAATAGCCTGGTGCAGACCTTCGCTGTACCGGCGGCCCGGCATTAAACGGCCAGTAAACTCATCCACAATAATCACTTCCCCTTCCCGTACCACGTAGTCCTTATCGCGCTTAAAGAGAATATGCGCTTTCAGAGCCTCCTCGAGATGATACGCCAGCTGCATCTCCTCACCGGTGTAGATATTCTCCACGCCCAGCAGCTGTTCCATCTTGGCAATACCTTCGCGGGTCAGGGTGACCACCCGGTCTTTTTCATCCACGGTGTAATCCTCATCCGGACGCAGCCGCGGCACCAGTTGGGAGAACCGCATATAGAGATCAGCCGACTCTTCCGCCGGACCGGAAATGATCAGTGGAGTACGCGCCTCATCAATTAAGATAGAGTCAACCTCATCGACAATGGCGTAAAACAGTTCGCGCTGAACCATTTGATCAAGCGACTGGGCCATGTTATCACGCAGATAGTCAAACCCGAACTCATTATTAGTACCGTAGGTGATATCGCAGCCGTACGCTTCCCGCCGGCTCACCGGCACCAGCTCACCGTTTTCATAGCGGAACTGGGTATCGTGCACGATAACGCCCACACTCAATCCGAGGAAATCATACACCGGACCGTACAGCTCAACCGCCAGTTTCGCCAGATAGTCGTTCACCGTAATCAGATGGGAGCCACGGCCGAGCAAGGAGTTGAGATACAGCGGCAAGGTCGCCACCAACGTTTTTCCTTCGCCGGTTCGCATCTCGGCGATATTACCGTAATGCAGCACAATGCCGCCCAACATCTGCACGTCAAAATGCCGCTGGCCGACCGTCCGCACCGCCGCTTCCCGCGCCACGGCAAACGCCTCCGGTAGCAACGCTTCCAGCGCCGCGTTTACCTCTTTTTTTTCATTGGCCCGCTGGTTAACCTCCAGCAGAGAGAGCGGATCGTGCTCTTTTTGCCGGATACGATCCGTCAACCGCGCTTTAAACTCGGCGGTTTTAGCTTTCAGCGCCGCATCGCTTAGCTTTTGCAGCTCCGGTTCCAGGCTATTGATCTTCTCCAGAGTTTTCTGGTGGCGTCGGAGGTAGGCGGCGCTGGTATCGCCGAGAAACCGGTCGAGTGGGTTAGGCATAATGGACAATTAACAGATTCCATCATAGCCGTATCAGAAGAAAATTGCAAAATAAACGAAAGAAGCTTCAGCAATGCTGAAGCTTCCAGATGTGAACTCTCCCAAGCGGC
>JAGWZN010000127.1 GCA_018968785.1 Patescibacteria group bacterium | reverse complement strand
GAGCGGTTAAAAACCGTGCTACACCTTCAAGACGGCCAAATAGCCACCCATACCGCTACTCAGCCATTTACGTTTCTGCAAGCCAATACCGCTCTTGATATCGCGGTCAGCGGACAGACGATTGGTCAGATGGGGCATCTGCGCGCCGATATTATTCAGAACGCGAAAATCCGGTCCGCGCATACGGTAGTCTTTCTGGCTGTTGATTTAGATATTTTGCTGGCATTGCCAAAAATCCACCATTCCTACCGTCCGGAGTGGCAGTTCCCCAGCGTTGAACGCGATATGACCGTTGTTCTCCCGGAAGACACGACCGCGCACGCCGTTCTCGATCTGCTATCCGCCACCGATATCCGGCAAGAATGGGAAATAACCGGTATTTATCGCGGTCAGCCGCTTGATCGGGATCAGAAATCTATTACCGTGCATTTCACCTATAACGGATTAAACCGCACCCTTTCCGATGAAGAAGTAGCGGCAGACCAGAAGCAACTGGCCCACCTATTCCGCCAAAAATTATCCGCTCATATAACTGAATAGTATGGCCCGCATTTTAGCAGAAGAGACACCGCAGCATATCGACCAGGAAGTAACCGTAGCCGGTTGGGTACACGCAATCCGTGACCACGGCAAGGTTCTATTTATCGATCTGCGTGACCGCAGCGGTTTATTGCAGATTGTGGCCGGCCCGTGGGAGAAAACGGCGTATGAGCAGTTAAAATCAGTGGGAAACGAATGGGTGATTCAGATTGAGGGGAAGGTAGTGCGCCGGATCGAGCGACTGATTAACCCGGATATTGTAAGCGGGACCGTAGAGCTACAGGTTAAAAACGTCACCGTGCTTAATAAAAGTTTAGTTCCGCCGTTTGAAATCAATAACGATACCGCGGGAGTCGAGGAGGAGCAGAGACTGCAGTACCGCTATCTGGATTTGCGCACGCTGCGCATGCATAAGCATTTAATCCAACGCGCCAAAGTAGTAAATTTTTTCCGAAAAACCTTATCGGAAGCGGGGTTCACCGAGGTGGAAACCCCATTGCTCACCGCCAGCACCCCGGAAGGCGCCCGCGACTATATCGTGCCGACCCGCTTGGGTAAGAATCAGTTTTACGCCCTCCCGCAAAGCCCGCAACAATACAAGCAACTGCTGATGGTTGCCGGGGTGGAACGGTATTTCCAAATCGCGAAATGCCTGCGCGATGAAGATAGCCGTGGCGACCGGCAGCCGGAGCACACCCAGTTGGATATCGAGATGTCGTTCATGACGCAAAATGAAATACTGGAGCTGGTGGAGGAACTGTATAAATCAATGGTTTTGAACCTTTATCCCGAAAAACATTTCACCGCCGATCCCTGGCCTCATCTCAGCTACGCCGAGGTTATGGAAAAGTACGGTACCGACAAACCGGATCTTCGTCGGGATAAAAACGACCCGAATGAACTCGCTTTTGCCTGGATAACCGACTTCCCCCTGTTCGAATACAACGACAAAGAAAAGCGGATTGAACCGATGCACCATATGTTCACCATGCCGCGGGAGTCAGATATTCCGCTTCTGGATACCGATCCGCTTAAAGTTACCGGCCAACTGTATGACATGGTTTGCAACGGGTATGAGCTGGCTTCTGGCAGTATCCGGATTGTCGATCCGGCCATTCAGGAAAAAATCTTTTCAATTATCGGTATGGATCTTAAAACCGCGCACAGCAAGTTCGGTCATATGCTTACGGCGTTTCAATACGGAGCGCCGCCACATGGCGGTATCGCGCCCGGCATCGACCGTACCATGATGATCCTGGAAAACGAACCGAATATCCGGGAAGTAATCGCGTTTCCGAAAACCGGAGAGGGGAGAGATCCGCTGATGCACGCGCCCGGACCGGTTACAGCCGAACAGCTAGCCGAGCTGAATATAAAGATAGGGTAGATGCGGGAACGACTTCAGAAACTGATCGCCGCCGCCGGCTTGGCTTCGCGACGTCAGGCAGAAACATTAATCGCGCGCGGACAGGTTACGGTTAATGGTACCGTCGTGACCACCCTTGGCGAGAAAGCCGATCCGGAGACCGATCGGATTACCGTAAATGGCAAACCGCTTATACGGGCAATGCCGACTGTATACGCCTTCTACAAACCGCGCGGCACAGTTTGTAGCCGTGCGCACCAGGGAAAAGCGCCGATTGTTACTGATTTTTTGCCTTCTGATCCGCCGGTTTACCCGATCGGCCGGTTGGATAAGGAAAGCGAAGGACTCATCCTCCTCACCAATCAAGGTGATCTCGCGAATCGGCTAACCCATCCTTCGTATCACCATCCGAAAGAGTACATTGTGGAAAGCCGCTGGCAGACAGCGGCTCATCAACTTGACCCTGACAAAATCGAAGACCGGTTGCGAAAAGGGGTTAAGCTAGGCGATGGCCTTGCCCGGGCTGATAAGATAACCGCCCATCCTACTGTAAGCGGCTACCGGTTAACCGTTGTAGTGCATGAAGGACGGCATCACCTATTACGCCGCATGTGTGCTATAATAGGATTAGACGTTACCCGTTTGAAGCGGACAAGAATTGCCGCTATTTCCCTGGGTAGTTTAAAACCGGGACAGTACCGTGTGGTCAGTCAAACGGAATTGAAACGATTACTGCCATGAAGAGAAGTCACCTTTTATTTTCTATCGTATCGACCTATCTTTGTTTGGGTATAGTGCTGATCGGCTGGAGCATTGAAGCTTTCGCCGCGTCCAGTCCGGATATCAGCCTCGCCGTCAAGGGAGCATCTTCGGATGGTGATCCTGCTTCCACTCTGCCGTTGCCTTCCATCGCCCCGTATCCTACCGTCGGAAACGGGCCTATCTATGTTCAGGCAAATGAGTTTGCCCTCTATAATCCAGAGAGCGGCAAGGTGTTGATCCGCAGTAAAACCATGGATCCGGTAGCTATCGCCAGCACTACCAAGTTGATGACAACTTATCTTACCACTCAGTACGGTAATTTGGATGATGTTATTACCGTCACTCCGGAAGCGGCGGGAATTGGCGGATCACTAATGGATCTGCACACCGGCGAGAAGATAAGCGTTCGTAATTTACTGTACGGC
>JAGWZN010000126.1 GCA_018968785.1 Patescibacteria group bacterium | reverse complement strand
ACCCAACTTATCACCCGGCTTTTGACCGCTTAACTCCTCAAATTCTAACCGACATACTAAACGCCGGCTCGTTTCCGGCCGTTTCATTGTACGTTCCCACGGTCACTTTGGGAAAGGATAAGCAGCAGAACCGGGTTCGTTATCAGAACGCTCTCAAGAAAATAGAAACCGAACTGCACCGGCGCCATCGGTTTTCCGAACGTATTCGGGAACTGCTCAAGCCGGCTCACCAGTTTCTTGCGGATACCAAACAGTGGTATCGCCCGGGAGAGGCGCTGGCGGTGTTTATCGCTCCTAAATGCTTTTACTCTCTTTGGTTACCGTTTCCGACCGTTCAGAGATCGGTTTTGGCCGACCGGTTTTACTTCAAACCGCTGCTGCCGTATCTGCAAGAAGCCGGCCGGTTTTATATCTTGTCTTTAAGTCGGAAGCGGGCCAGCTTTTATCAGGCCAATAAGCTGGCGATTCAGGAAGTGACGGTTCCCAAGATGCCGCGATCAATGGCGGAAGTAACGGGAGGGATACGGGTTGAGCAGAGTATTCAGTCCCACTCAGTATCGGCCGGCGGGGGTACCGTGGCCATGTTTCACGGCCAGTACAGTCTAAAAGAAGATGAGAAAGAGGAGTTACGCGCCTATTTCCGAAAGATTGACAAGGCGCTCCGGCCTTGGTTGGCAAGAGAAAACGCGCCACTGATTTTAGCCGGCGTGGAACGGTATCTGCCGTTGTACGCGGATGTCAGCGCTTATCGGTATATTGTCCCGCGGGTCGTTCCGGGCAATGTCGATACTGTATCGGCTGCCAATCTGTTGTCCTTGGCTTGGGCGGTGGTGGAGCCGTACTTTCATCAGGAGTCGCGCCTGGCCCGGGACCGTTTTCTGGCCTTACGGGGGGTAGAGCGGCGTCGCACTACGGTTAATCCGCGGGAAGCGGCGAGCAGAGCGGAAGCGGGAAAGGTGGATACGCTGATTCTCGCGGAGGGAGACGACGATCCCGGTTCCGACGCCCGCCTGGATGCTGCAGCGTTGCATACCTTATATCACTCCGGCCGCGTCTATCTTTTGCCGCCGGATGAGATGCCGAGCCCGGATCGGGTGGCCGCTATTCTTCGGTATTAGCGATAGTGGGGGAAGCCGGTTCTAAAGCGTATTCGCCGGGATTCCCAAGAGATGATTGATCCGTCCCTGATCGAATCCTACTACTACCGCGTCATCAATCCAGAGCTGTGGTACACCCATCTGGCCGGATTTCCGGATCATCTCCATCGCGGATTTTTGATCAACGGCCACATTAACATCCTTAAAAGGAATGTTCATCTGGGTTAGATACTGTTTGGCCCGGGTGCACCATGGACAGGTAGGAGTGGAGAAAACGGTGACGGAGTGAGTTTTGCCTTGGCTTGTCATGGATGCTCCTGTTTAGATTACTTCTAAGACGGTTAAAATTTGTTGTACTTTTTCTCGTCGGTCGTCTGGTATCCGATACTGTTTTTTCTGTCCGCACCGGGTTTCTTCCAGATAGCCTGCTTCCCGCAGTGTCTTGATATGGTAGGAAAGCAGGTTTTTAGAAAGGGAGAGACGGTTGGTCAGATCGCAGCCGCAGAGCGGGTCGGGACAGCGCCAGACCGCCCTCAGTATGAGGAGGCGACGTTTATCTAAAAGGGCAAACACTGGCTTGTCCGACAGGTCGGCAGGCTCCATACCAAAATTAAAATAGTTCAATCACTATTGAACTATAGCCGTTCGAAAAATGGCTGTCAAGTCGGATAGACAGTTACTGATTCGGTCTCCATTTCCAAATAATCAGCGTGCCGATACCGGCTGAAACCAACCCGATACCGGCACCGGCGATGACATCCAGCGGCGTATGCACACCGACCGCTACCCGGCAAACTGCGACCAGAACAGCTAGCGCCATCAGTACCGTGCCCAGTCGACGGTTATAGGTAAAGACCAGAAGAGCGATGGTGAAACTGAGCACGCTGTGATCTGACGGAAAGCCGTTATCCGGAGCGTGCTGAATCAGAGCGTGTGTGCCATGGGTGAACGGCCGGGGATCGAAGTAGGCCGCGCCGGCCAGTTTGGTAAGGATCAGAGCAATAATCCCGGAGATCGCGCCGGCCAGCACATATGACAGCCGTTTCTCTTTTGGCAGGACAAAAAAGAGGTAAGCGGCGCCCAAACCTACAATTAAAAACAGATAGCTGGCGCCGAAAATAATAAAGCTGTCCATGCCATCTATCTTACCGGATTTAGCTATCTACTGGAAATATTAACCATCCAATCGGTGCCGAACTTATCGGTCACCGTGCCGAAAGTATCGCCCCAGAACTCTTTTTTTAGTTCGGAAGTCACTTTGCCGCCTTGGCTTAGTTTATTGAACAGTTCGCGGAGTTTTGTTTCATCGGTGCCGCCGAGGCATAAGGAGATATTGCTGGTTCCGTACGGCTCGGTTCGGTCGTTATCGCTGCCAAGTAGGGCGACCTCACCGCCATGCAGGCTGGCATGCGTAACCCGGTTTTTCATCTCATCTGACATTTCGCCGGCACCGCCGGGGACTTCACCCATGGTTTGAATACTGAGCTCCCCGCCGAAAACGGAGTGGTAAAACTCCATTGCCTCCCGGCAGTTGCCGGAAAAGAATAGATAGACATCGAGCGAGATGGGATTCATACGCCAAAAATTAGTTGCTAAGTATTATATATTTTAATTGGAATGGATACGCCGGTTGTAAGCGCCATTACAGACAGATGCGTTACCGTCCAACTGACAAATAGGTGATGCCGACCTTAGTTAACGCGGCTATCTGTTTTTTTCCGTACATATTCCGTCCGTCGATTAAAAGAGGCACGGCCATCCGTTGTTTAAGTTTGGCAAAATCCAGGTCGGCCAACTGGGGCCATTGGGTGAGGAGAAGTACGGCGTGGCTGCCAACAGCTGCTTCCAGAGGATCGGGATGGCAGGTAAGTGCGGCTTGGGGAAAACAGCGGCGAAAGTTTTCCTCAGCGACCGGGTCAAAGATATTCAGCCGGGCTCCTTTCCCAAGAAGCGCGCGCGCGATATCGAGCGAAGGCGCGTGACGAATATCATCAGTCATCGGTTTGAATGAGACGCCCCACA
>JAGWZN010000004.1 GCA_018968785.1 Patescibacteria group bacterium | reverse complement strand
TGGGGTGGCTGATGGGATTTGAACCCACGACCACCTGAGCCACAATCAGGTGCGCTACCACTGCGCCACAGCCACCACATACCTTATAAAATATCAGGTTTAGAGGGGAAAGGAAAGTTCTGTATCTTCAATGAGACGAATCCACTTCCTCAATGGCGCGTCTTAATTGGTCGGTTGTGGTAGGAAATGTATCGGATAATATATTGGTTAGATAGTCTGTATGAACCCTCATGGCCCCAGTGAGTTCAGTGAGTTTCGGATTGTCCCTGTTCCTACTTATTACAGATTGCGCAATGGGCAACAGTACACGGAGTTTCATTATTTGTTCAGAAAATTGATCTAGGACAATTTCTAGCTGCTTGGCTACCTTTTCATCATCAGTTGGCTGTGCCTCGTGTGTTTGCGCATTATTGTCTAGGGAGGTAGAGGTCCCTAAACAAGCATATTGTGAATCGGGTCCAGCCATATTTGAGTGTTAACAATTAAGATGGAGCGGGTAACGGGAGTCAAACCCGTGTCTTCTCCTTGGAAGGGAGACATAATATCGTTATACGATACCCGCGTTTATTAACCTGATAATACCAAGAAAACATCTACTTGAGAAGAAGCTAGTTCCCAGGCAGTTTCGAGATATCGCCGATCCAATCAATCGATTCGGGCGTGGGTACCCGGTCGTAGAGCGCGTGATCGGCGCCCACGCGCAGCGCCCAACCGTTATCGCCGTACGACCAATGCCACCATTCATCAACATAGTTGGTCAGTCCGGTCGGCTCCAATAAGTTCCGCAACAGCTTCCGGTTGGCGATTGCTTCTTCGGTTAGCCCGGGAGAACCCGGAGCCGCCTGCCGCCAATCGGTGCGGGAGAACGGAGAAGAGAAATCGAGCGTTTGGCCGCTCTGATCAATAATTTCCAGATCCACCGCACCGCCGGTCGTATGGGGTGGCGGGGTTGGCGCGTCGGGCGGGGCGCTCCGACGGCCGGCTTCGGTCATGACTTGTCGGTCGTTCCAATCGGGGTGCTCGGTTTTGACCTCGTGAAGGGCGGATTGATACATCGCCCGCTGAATGTTCATCGGCCGATACCCTTCGGCTACGCTGAGCCGCCATCCCACCGGTAACGTCTCGGCGGCAGCTAACAACATTTCGGCCACGCTCTGTCGGATCAGATGTGTGCGCGGGAAGTCAAATCGGTGTCGGGACGGTGATAGCGTCAATCGGGGAGAGAGCAATAGAAAATCTACCAGAGGTTCTCCATTGTCTTGAATCGGTACCCGGTCTAGTTTGGCCTGGTCTTCGCCGGGGATGAAGGGATTGCTTGGTTCGGATGTGGGCACGGTTTGACGCTACACTCGTGTGTATACCTTTCATAGGAACTAACCGTCTATTCATTATGGTCGGGGTGCCCAGACTTGAACTGGGGACCTCCGCGTCCCAAACGCGGCGCACTAGCCAACTGTGCTACACCCCGCCAATCTATCCACCTACGATGCCTATGATTTATTCTCATTTATATCTGGAAAAGCGGCTCCGGTCAATTGCGCTCGGCTGATTTTTCCGGTAATATAGGTATTGTTACGATATCAATGCGACAAGATTCACACGTTAAATGTCCATGATACTTCTTCAGAATCGTCGTCTGTTTCAGGCGGAAACCGAAGCAATCAAGCGCTCACTTTAGCGTCGACTTTCCCTGTCGGAAAGAACATGGACTGAAAGGACTTTATGGGTTTGGCAGGTGCCCTTATTTCGGGCATTATCGGGCTGCTCGTGGGTGGAGCCGGTTACTTTGTGTACAGTAAGCGCCAGCAGCAGACAGCCGATCAAAAAGCGGAAGCATTGCTGCATGAAGCGGAGAAGAAAGCGGAAAAGCGGCTAAAGGAAGTGGATGCCGAAGCGGAGAAGCGCCGACAGGAGCTTCTCAAAGAGTCGGAAGAGCGTCAGGTATTTCTGCGCGATCTGGAGAAATCGCTCCAACAGCGGGAGAATAACCTGGACAAGCGGCTGCAGGATATCGAGCGCTCCCGGGCTGAATGGGAGAAGAAAAACGCCGAAGTGGTTCAGGTTAAAGACGCGGTGCGAGAGATTCGGGAAAAGCAGGAAGCGTCCCTGGAGCGTATCTCCCAGATGAAAAAAGAGGAAGCCAAGCAGGTGTTGCTGGGTCTGGTAGAGAAAAGTCAGAAAGACGAGATTCTCAAGAAGATGAAGGCGCTAGATGAGGAGACCGAAACCGAGGTAGAAGCGGAAGCCCGCAAGAAACTGGCTACCGTGCTCGCCCGCATCTCATCCGATGTCACCGCCGAAAACACGGTCTTTGCCGTGACCATTCCCAGTGAGGAGATGAAGGGGCGGCTGATCGGTAAGGAAGGCCGTAACATTCAGGCGTTTGAAAAGGAGACCGGTGTCGATCTGTTAATTGATGACAGTCCGGACACGGTGCTGATCGCTTCGTTTGATCCGGTCCGCCGGGAGATTGGGCGAGTGGCGTTGGAGCAGTTGATTCGGGACGGGCGAATCCATCCGGCGCGGATTGAAGAGGTGGTTCAGAAGGCGACGGAAGATGTTAATAACGCGATCCGCAAGGCCGGTGAAGCGGCGGCGCTGGACGCGAAAGTTCCCGGTTTACCCAAAGAGGTGGTCCGTATTCTGGGCCAGTTGAAATACCGCACTTCCTACGGCCAGAACCAGTTGGCGCATGCGGTGGAGGTCTCGAAGATTGCCGGCGTGATTGCCGAAGAGTTGGGTGCAGACGCGACGCTGGCCAGGAAAGCCGGCTTGCTGCACGATCTGGGCAAGGCGCTGGATCACGATATTAAAGCACCGCATCATCATATTTCCGCCGATATCGCCCGGAAGTACAATCTGGGAGAGGATGTTGCCCATGCCATTATCGCTCACCATGACGATGTTCAGCCGACTACTACCGAGGCCTGGATTGTGAAAACGGCTGACGCGATTTCCGGTGCCCGACCCGGTGCCCGCCGCGGCAGTTATGAAGAGTATGTGGAGCGGCTTCGGGAGCTGGAAAACGTTGCCACCGGATTTACCGGCGTCGAGAAGGCGTTCGCGATTCAAGCGGGTCGGGAGGTACGCGTTTTCGTCCGACCCGGTGAGATTGATGATCTGGAAGCGGCAAAGATAGCCAAGAGCATTGCCGCCAAGATTGAGGATGAGCTAGCGTATCCGGGCCAGGTGAAAGTGAACGTGATCCGGGAAACCAGGTCAATCGCGTACGCCAGTTAGGCTAATATATGACTTTTTCCGTTCTTTACATGGGTGATATCGTGGGCGAGCCGGGGCGGGAAGCGGTGGCGGAGTTATTGCCGGGGTTAAAAAAGCAGTACGATCCGGATTTGATCCTGGCGAACGCCGAAAACGCCACGCACGGCCAGGGGTTAAATCCGCAGCATTACCAGTATCTGAAGAAGCTGGGAATAGACGGGCTTTCATCCGGTGATCATATCTGGCGGTACGATGAGATTATTGCTGAACTGGATAAACCTGATGTGATGGTGACGCGCCCGGCTAACTACCCGGGTAGCCCGGGGAAGGGATACCTGGATTTTGTGGTGAAAGGGAAGCGGGTGCGGATGATTAACCTGATCGGCCGGGTATTTATGCAGGCTAATCTCGATTCGCCGTTTTTCACCTTCGATCGGTTGGTGACCGAACCGCCCGCGCCGGATGC
Organism: Patescibacteria group bacterium; assembly: GCA_018968785.1. Taxonomy (GTDB): domain Bacteria; phylum Patescibacteriota; class UBA1384; order CAILIB01; family CAILIB01; genus REEB54. The sequence continues at coordinate 12,858 of JAGWZN010000004.1, read as the reverse complement.
GGTAATTGTGGATTTCCATGCCGAAGCAACCAGCGAGAAGCGGTGCCTGGCCGAATATATTGATGGCCGGGCTCAGTTGGTGGTCGGTACGCATACCCATGTGCCGACAGCGGACGCCCAAATTCTTGCCTCGGGAACCGGTTTTATTTCCGACCTGGGAATGACGGGCCCGCGGGATTCAAGTCTGGGAGCAGATAAACGCGAGGTCATTAAAAATTTCTTGACAGGAATGCCGTGGCGATATACTGTAGGAGCAGGACAATGTGAGCTAGGAGCCGTTTTCTGCACCATCGATTTTGAGTCGAAACGCGCCACCCGCATTGAGCCAATCCGGCAGTTCACCGCATCGGTGTAGAGGGTGCGGGAAGAGCCTATATTAGATTATCCGTAATTCTCCTTAAAGGAGGAACAATTATGAATAAGGTTCAGTTAATCGCCGCTGTCGCTAAAAAAACCGGACTTTCCAAAGCTGAATCGGCTGCTGGTGTGAACGCGATGATCGGCTTAATTACGGACGCTCTTGGCAAGAACGAGAAGGTTACTATTACCGGCTTTGGTTCTTTCGATGTCGGTTTGCGGCAAGCCCGTCACGGCGTCAATCCGCACACGAAAAAGCATATTGAGATTCCCGCTCTGCGTCTTCCCCGTTTCCGGGCCGGCAAAGCGCTGCGCAATCTGGTGAAATAGACTTCTATTCTGAAAAATGGTAGAGTGAAGAGCGGTTTGCGAGCCGCTCTTCTTTATGTATTACGCCCCCGTAGCTCAACGGATAGAGCAGTCCCGTCCTAAGGGAAAGATATGGGTCCGACTCCTGTCGGGGGTACCAGTTAAATCTGTCGAATCGGAGGGACCTTCGTTTTCTTCTCATTCCTTCTGTCCTCTGCTATACTGACACCATGAAACAAGAGCCGGGACGGGTTATCTGGGACGTCAGTTGGACGGCGCTGCTGAAGCTGCTTGGCTTTAGTGTGGCTATCTGGGCGATTATTACCTTGCGCAACGTCTGGATCCTCCTTTTTGGCGTCTTTATCTTTGTAGCGGCTGTCAATCCGATTATAAAAAAATGGCAGCGCCATATGTCGCGTGTCTTGGCGGTGAGCCTTTTCTACGCCCTTCTGGTAGCGATTATAGCAATAATCTCATCGGTTTTCATCCCCCAACTGGTGAAACAGGTTAATGACCTGATCCACACCCTGCCGGGGCTGGTTTCCCAACTGAGTCCGTACCTGAGCGGCTTACGCGAACCGTCCGGCATTTCCGTGGCTGACCAACTGAGCCAATCGGCTCGCAACGCCTTGGATACTATCTCTCGTGGCTTGCTCAACAGCACGGTGGTTGTGATTAGTAGTCTGGCTACGTTCCTGACCGGAGCGGTGCTTAGTTTTTATCTGCTTTTGGAAGAGAATAACGCTCGCATCTTCTTTCACCAGGTTCTGCCGCATAACCGGTTTGAGGCGGTGTATAAAACCGTCAGCAAAATCTCGGACCGTATGGGTAGCTGGGTGCGGGGTCAGATTATTCTGATGCTGGTGATCGCGCTGGCCGATCTGATTCTCTACTTGGTGCTCGGTCTCTCTTCGCCGCTGCCGCTGGCTATCTGGGCCGGGCTGTGCGAAATCATTCCCTACATCGGACCGACCCTCGGTATTGTGCCGGCGGTTCTCCTGGCGCTCAGCACCGGTAATATCTTGAAGGCGGTCGTGATCCTACTTATCAACTACGGCGTCATTCAGCAGTTGGAATCGCATGTTTTGGTGCCGAAAATTATGAGCAAGGCGCTGGGACTGTCACCGGTGCTGGTGATTATCGCGCTAACGATCGGGGTGGAGCTGCTTGGCCTGGTTGGCGCTCTCATTGCCGTGCCGGTAGCGGCGGTGATCTCCGTGGTTGTGGGCGAATGGCCGGAGCTGCGCAAAATCTGGGAAGGTAACGCCTCGTAGCAAGCGATATGGCAAATAAGAAAAAACAACGGTCGACAGCGGCGGTAAACCGAAAGGCCGGGTTCGATATTCAAGTTGAGCAGACCTATGAAGCCGGACTGATTCTTACCGGCGATGAGATTAAATCCATCCGGGCCGGTCGGGTGCAGCTTACCGGCAGTTACGTCAAAATTATGGCCGGTCATCGCTCCGGAAGGCAACTGCCGGCGGTGGTAGTGCTTGGCCTTCACTTGGGTTTGGCTGAGCAGCCGGATCGGATCCGGCCACTGCTGCTGCACGGCGCGGAGGTAAGGGAGCTGGAGCGGGCTTTGCGGGTGAAGGGCCAAACCGCCGTGCCGCTTGATCTGTATCTGTCGCACGGATGGGCTAAGCTGAAGGTGGGCGTGGGACGGGGACGCAAAGCCTACGACAAGCGGGAAGTATTGAAAAAACGGGATATTGAACGGGATCAGCGGCGGGATTTGAAATACGTCAAACGGCCGTGATACAATAATTACAAATGTTATACATAAGGAGGGAGATGGCGAAAAAAACGTCAACATCCGGATCGCGGCTAACCGAGATCGGTTCGGTTGTCCTCGGCGCGACGGTGGGAGTGGCGCTAGGCATGCTCCTGACTCCCCGGAGCGGCCGCCAAAACCGGGCTCTCCTTGCCAAAGAGGGCAGGAAAGCGGTGAAGGCAGCCGGCAAAGTGATGAAATCAGCCAAATCAAACCTTAAAAAGAAAGCCGTATGAAACGTATTACCGTTCTTTGCGCCTTCCTATTCGCGATGGCGTTTGGTCTCGTCGTGACTACCCGGGTTATGGCCGATACGACGTCTATTACCAGTCTGGATCCCAACGCCACCGATACGCCTATCCCGACCGATACTCCGGTTCCTACCGACACACCGGTACCGACCGATACCTCGTCGCCTACCGCTACGCCGACCGCTCTACCGACAACTGGTTCACCGGCTACCTCTTTTGCCCTCTTTTTTGCTATCTTTCTCGGCTCGACTGTTTTGTATTTTGCTCTTCCCAAGCAAAAGTAACCCGGGGTTATGTCGATCATTTCCTGGTTTCGCACCTTAGCCGGTCTCACCGCTCTGTATTTTTTGCTACTTCTAGTGCTTTTTTTCGGACGGTTCGCCGCCAGCGCTTGGGCGCTACCGGTTCCATCACTCCGTTTTAATCTGCCGATTGGCGCGTCTGTTTCTACGCCCGGTTCAAGTCAGCCGGCCGGGAGCGCTCATCTGGTGATAGATAAGCTGGGCATCGATGTTCCGATTCAACCGAACATTTCTCTGACTGATCAGGCTGCCTACGATCAAGCGCTGCAGAAGGGCGTGGCTCTGGCGAGCGGATCGGCGCCGCTGGAGAGCTCGATCGGCAACTCCTTTCTGTTCGGTCACTCTTCTCAGATTGGTTTCCGGCCGACGCCGTTCGATACCGTCTTTGCCGGTATCCCCCGGTTGCAGAAAGGCGATACGCTGGCGGTTGTGGAGGCCGGCCAGACGACCCACTATCAGGTGACCCTCAGCCAGGCAATCAAAGCGGATGATACCGGTTACTTAGCGAGTGATAGCGAGCGGAAACTCACCTTGGTTACCTGTTGGCCGCTCGGTTGGAACTCCGACCGCTGGGTGGTGCAGGCGACCTTGGTTCGATAAAGACGGAGGAATAAAGACCTGGTACGATAATGGTATGAACTCTCCCCGGCTTTTTCTTTTTTGCGGCACCGATAGTTTTGCCAGTTTTCAAGCGCTCCGGCAGTGGGTAGCGTTATTTACGAAAAAGTACGGCGAAGCGACCTGCTACACCGTGGAAGCGGATGAGTTAACCGTGTCTCAGTTACAGGAACGACTGACGGTCGCGCTTCAAGGTGATACCTTATTCGCTCAAGCCAAGTTGATTTTGGTGAAACGGCTGACCGCTCAGGAGAAGGGAGTCGCCCGTCCACTCAGTACCGCGTTTTTGGAGGTGTTGGCCCGCCAGGAAAAGGGGATTTCCGATCTGGTAACCGTAGTGGTATGGGAAGAACGCGCTTTGGAAGCTACTCATCCTTTGCGGCGGCAGTTTGCCAGCTGGGGGAAAGATGGGAAAGCGGAGACCCGCTCCTTTGATCTGCCAGGCAGTCGGGAGGTGGCCGGCTATGTGCAAAAACAGGTAAAAAAGGCGGACTGCACTATCGCGCCTGATGGCTTAGAGTGGCTTACCTCCCAGTACCGCCGGATTGAAGCCGGCGAACGGTTACGTAAACGGCTGAAGCGGGATCAGGTTTTGGCGGATGACGACCGGGGGTGGTGGCTGTATCAGGCGGTGGAGGGCGGTATTCTGCGCAATGAGAACGGTATGGTGACTGCCGCCGGTCTGCAAGCGGGTCTGGAAGCGATGGAAGAGCCGGTGGGCGCCTTCAGTATTGTAGAGGCGGTTCGGAACCGGCAGTGGCCGTCCGCCTACGCTCTGGCTGCCGGTTTCGCGCGGCAGAGCAGTGATGAGTCCAGTTATTTCGGGCTATGGGCGGCGCTTTCCTGGCATTTTCGCTCGGCTGCCCTCTCGTCGGAGTTCGCCGGCTACGGCCGCCGGTTGCTGGCGGAGATCGAGCTAATTGTGAAAAACTTTCCGATACCGTCAGCCTGGCTGTTGACCCTGCTCCTGTACCGCTTGGAACACTGGGAAGAAAAAAAAGAATTGCTTAGCAGTCGCCGGCTCTGGTTGGCTCAATTACATCGTTCAGGATAAGGTCATTTATTTGTCGTTGCGAGGTAATCTTTGGCTGGTACGGTAGGAGTATGAACTGCCGTGCCATCTTCTTTTTTATCGGTATTGTCTCGCTTATGGCGGCGTTGCTCTTTCCGCCGCTTCTCGCGGTTTCGGCTGAAACCGGACGGGTACTTACGGTAGATACCGGGCAGCTAACTTTGGATACGGTCGGGAGTCCGTACACCTTTTCCGGTATTACGGTGAAAAACGGCGCCGAACTGATTATTGATCCGGGAGTGACTATCTACCTGCTCGGAGGCGCGGAAGTGCGGATTGACGGCAAGCTGCATGCGGTCGGTACCTCCGACGCGCCGATTATTCTTACCGCCAATAATCAGGATGCCTGGCAAGGGATGACGGTAAGCGCTCAGGCGACCACTTCTACTTTGGCGTATATCAGCTTCCAGTTTTTCCAGGGGCCGATTCAGGTGCTTAATCTGCGACCGAGCTTGCACAACCTCGAACTGATTGACGGCGTGGATAACTCCCTGGAGGTCGGAGATGGCAGCCAGGCGTATTCTACTATGAATATCAGCGATATCGCTTTCCGGAACTATCTGCGGGGCAACTGGATGCGGTCGGAGGGGATACGGGCGAACGGCAGTTGGAAAAAATTGACGGTAACCCGGATTGCCATCTCTGATAATCGGCCGCCAACCGAACTGGACTGGAGCCGGATCGGTGTCAGCATGCTCGGTGCCTGGGGGGAGCGGACACTGAACAGTATAACTTTTCCGTCCGGTTGTCAGTCGTTTATGAAAATAAATATCCCCGGCCAACTAACGCTTATCTCCTCCGATCCGTCTCGCTGTCCGGGCTTGACGTTACCGGTTGTCTTTATCCCCGGGTACGGCACCTCGATTAATCTGAAAGTGCTGCAGGATCCGCTGCCGCAGATGTTGGGGCCGGATCAAGGTGTGTGGCAGTTTTTTCATCTGCTCACACCGTCGTATGACCAGCTCTTTTCCGATCTTACTCAAAATAAGGTGCCGTATACGGTTGCTTATTACGACTGGCGGATGCCGGCGGCGGAAGCGGCGGTTCGCTACTTAGAGCCTATAATTGAGGAGACAAAACGGAAGTATAATGTTGAAGCGGTTAATATCGTGGCTCACTCTTTTGGCGGGATTGTGGCTCGCGCCTATATCCAGAGTGACCAGTACCGGGGTGATGTACAAAATCTGGTTCAACTCGGTACGCCCAACTACGGAACGGCAAAAGTGTACGCGCCTTGGGAGGGTGGAGTGCTACCGGAGGATTGGAGCCCGCTTTTCTACCTTCTCAGGTATTACCAGTATCAGTACCGTGAGTGGCAGTTGGACGACCAGCAAGCGATCCATACCTTCTTCCCTTCACTAAGAGAATTACTGCCAACGTATCCGGCCTACTTTTATCAAGATCGGCCCAAAGATCCATCTTCTCTCGTAGAAGTAAATCGCTTTCTGAACCAAGAGAATGATAATCTGATCGATTTACAGTCGCGGGTTAGGGTGGTCGATATCTACAGCGCGACCGAACCGACCTTAACCAGTCTGTATCTGGACGGCCCGTCCTCGGTGGATCGTTGGCCGGACGGGCAGCCGGTTGATCGGCCGGAAGCGTATGAACGAAACGGTGATGGGACGGTACCGGTTGAGAGCGCCGTTATTCCCGGATCAATCTCTTTGCCGGTAAATGGCGAACATATGCAGGTACCGGCTGTTGCCTCGCCGCTCTTCTTTCCAATACTCTATCCGACCATCTATTACCGCTCAGGGCCGCTATCGATATGGGAACTGGTGCACTCCTTCTTATTTGACTGTCCGGTTGAGGTAACCATAACCCTACCGGACGGTCGAACAGTCAGCTCCGAACAAAACGGACTGAGTGCCGACGGCTCAGGCGAAGCGCTCCGTTCCGACAATCTTATCTGGATCGTGGTACCGGATCAGCCGGGGGACTATCATCTCATGGTTCGGGCGCGGACGGATACGGAAGCGCGAGGATGGGTGGATAATCAGTCGGTAAACCGTTGGGAGTTGCGACAAGGCCAGACGGTCGACTGGCAGTGGTCAGCCGCGCAAGGAACCGTGGCTACCACATCCTCAGTACCAACGGTCTCACCGCCTACTCCTACCGCTTCGCCTTCTCCAGCGATTGATCGGCCACGATCCGCCGAACCGACACCGATGCCGCCGGTAGAGTCGGGCATTGATCCGCCGCCCTCGCCCGTATATTGGCCGCTGTTTACCCCGTATCCCGAGATACGCCGGCTTTTGCAACTGTTCCAGTCTGTTTGATTGTCAGGGCCGCGTAAATATGAGAAGATTATGATGTAAATATTATTTAACGTTTTTCTATGGCCAAAAAACGCATCATGGTGGTGGAGGACGAGCAGATGCTCGCCAAAATTATCGGGATGAAACTAGAAGAGGAAGAGTTTGAGGTCATTCACGCGTATGACGGAGAAGAAGCTTTTGAACTCCTTTCCAAACCGGAACTGCCGGATTTAGTGCTCCTTGACGTGCTTCTTCCTAAAATGAGCGGCTTTGACGTTTTGGAGAAATTAAAGGCGGAAAAAAGCCGATTCCCAAGATTATTATCTTCTCCAACTTCGCGCAACGATCCGATGTCGAGCGGGCGCACAGCTTGGGCGCTATCGACTACATCGTCAAAGCGGCGTTTTCGCCGGCGGAGATCCTCGGCAAGATTAAGGCAGTGTTCGAGTCTGACCAGCCAGGCGGCAATCCGGCTACCGGTAACGCGTACTCCGGATTTGCTTCCATGGAAGATGTTATGCCAATGTCGGAAGTGCTTCGGCCGGGAGAGCCGAACAATAACCCATAAGAGTTGAGAAATTAGCTCTTAAAGAGGAGGGATGCGGTCAGATCTGTTTGAACAAGTTTGGAAACCGAAAAACAGTGTTAAAATTCGATTCGCCTTAAGCCAAGGCGCTTTTATTGCGGTGATTATCGCCCTGCTGGCAGTTATTTTGTACTTCCCAGTCCGACAGCGACTGGTGACGATTACGGATAATTCCTACCGTATCCTTGCTGATAATCTTTCCTCCAGTATTTACAATAGTTATGTGAGTCAAAATAGGCAGGACGTGGTGAACGCCGTGCGCCGAGTGGAAGGGCAGCAAGGAGTAAAATACGTTATCGTAACCGACAAAAATAATGTTGTATACTACGATACCCTAACCGGGCCGCAGTCTCTGCAAGGGAAAGTGTTTACCGATTCGCTGACGAGCCAGGTCAGCCGGGGAGATCTGGCGGTTGGCAAGGTACAGAGAAACGGCGTCACCTACTACAACTATGTTTCGCCGTTTATTAGCCAAAACCAGGTGTTGTACACGGTACGGCTCGGTATTGACCAGGAGATTATCGATGGTGAGTTCAACCGGTTGGCTGATCTGTTTATTTATCTCGGGGCGTTTGGTATCTTTCTTGGTGTAATCGCCAGTTACTTACTGGCTGCCAGATTGACGAAACCAATTATTATGCTAACCGAATCGGCACTGGCGATCCGGGCCGGTAATCTGAATGCCTACCCCAGTATCTCAACCAATGATGAACTGGAGCAGTTGTCGCGCGAGTTCCAAAATATGGTGGAAAAGCTGAAGCAGTACTACTTCCAGGAGTTTAATCAGAAAAAACAAGCTCTGGACGCGAAAAAGAGGTTGGAAGAGATAAATAACCGGTTGAACGAGCTGGACCGTCAGAAGTCGGACTTCTTAAACGCGGCCTCCCATCAGCTCCGCACCCCGCTTTCCATTATCCACTGGTCGCTTTCTTTAATTGTGGAGGAAGCGCCGCATATGAATCTACCCGCTCAGCAACTAGAGCTGCTGGAAGAGTCGCTGAAAAGCACCAAGCGGATGGTGGATCTGGTAAACGATCTGCTTGATATCTCCCGCATCGAGCAGGGCCGCAAAGAGATGACCTGGGCCAAAGGCAATTTCGGCTCGGTCTGCAGTCAATTAGTGAAATCGCTGGAAGTACTGGCCGCCAAGAAGAACCTGCGGCTGACCTACCAGCAGATCGGCGAGATACCGGACTCCTATTTGGATGAGAAAAACTTTTATCAGGTTGTCAATAATTTCGTGGATAACGCCATTAAGTACACGGCGGAAGGAGAGGTGAAAGTAAGCTGTGAGAAGACGGGCGATTCAGTGGTCGTTAAGGTGGCCGATACCGGCATCGGCATGACGCAGGAAGAGAAAGACCGGCTGTTCGTCACCCGGTTCAACCGGGGCGATGAAGCGTCCAAGATGTTTGCGAACGGTACAGGCCTGGGCATGTATGTGGCGCATGAGATTCTGACCCAGCACGGCGGCTCGGTGAAGGTGGAATCGGAGAAGGGGAAGGGGACGACCTTTATCCTGACAGTTCCATTTTACGCCGATGATCCCTCTGATAAGTCGAAGTCGAAAGTCCCAACCAATGACTCGACAACTTCTCACCAACCAACAGGGTAAGATAACACCATGACCGAGCCAGCTACCGCTAATCCGATTCCTAAAGACCCGATCCCGGAGGATACGGTGCAGGCTACCTTGGCTTACCAGATCGGTAACGACCGTCCGACGGATGATCCGATGCTACAGGCGATCCAAGAGGAGGTTGGTCAGGATTTCGCGCCGCCCGAATCACTGCTGAGCACTAATTTCACGACTGAAACTTATCAGGAAAATGAAGTGTTCCGCTGTATAAACCTTACGAAATCGTACGGTCACGGTATTTCTTATACGGAGGTTATTAAGGGAATTAATTTTAACGTCCTGGAGGGTGAATACATAGTCATTTACGGTCCCTCCGGCTCCGGTAAGTCGACGTTGCTTCACCTGCTGGCCGGCTTGGAAGTGCCGACCCGCGGTGATATTTATGTCAGAAACCATCCGATTCACCGCTTAAACGATGAGGAGCTGACTTACTACCATCGGGAAGAGGTGGGGTTGGTCTTTCAAAATTTTAATCTGCTGGAGTCACTTTCGGTATGGGAGAACGTTTCCTTTCCGTTAATGCTGGCCGGCGCGCCCCGGGAGTGGCGGCAGCATGAGGCGTTGAAGATGTTGGAGCGGTTCGGTTTGGCTGATTTCGCCACCCATCTGCCCAGCCAACTTTCCGGCGGCCAGCAGCAGCGGGTGGCGCTGGCGCGGGCGCTGATCCACGATCCGGAGATTCTGCTCATTGACGAGCCGACCGGCAATCTGGACTCCCATTCGGCTAATATCGTCATCCACGAGATTGATCGCTTACATAAACAGGAAAAACGTACTATAATTTTAGTAACCCATAGCCAGGTGTTTTTGCCGTTCGCGACCCGGGTGTTTTATATCAGGGATGGAACCTTACTGACCAGCAATGAACCAAGTCGCCTCAATTCGACCTAGCGATCTGATCTCTCTGGCCTGGAGCGCCTTGAAGCGGAACCGGCTGCGTTCACTGCTCACCGTTGGCGCGATTGCCGTCGGTATCGCGGTGATGATGTACCTCATCTCTCTGGGGTTGGGGCTGGAGCGGCTTACCCTGGATAGTGTGGCGCAATCTTCCTCACTGCTTTCGATTACCGTTAAATCCGGTTCCGACCAACTGCAGCCGCTCAACCAGGACGCGTTTCATAAAATAAAGGCGATTCCCAAAGTGAAAGAGGTGCTGCCGCAGTTGACCCTAAAAGGGGTGCTCAGTTTGGATAACCAGAAGACCAACGCCACCATTGTCGGTGTCGACCCGGACTATCTGCAGGTTGGCAGCAGCACGCCGCTATTAGCCGGCCGGTATTTTCAGCCGCAGGATGCCCAAACCATGTTGGTAACCCCCGGGTTTTTGAAGCTGTTCGGCTTGGATACCAGTAAAAATCCGCTGGTAATCTTTAATGTCGTGATTCAGCAGGAAAATAATCTGCCGGATATCTCCGGCAGTAATTTGGACAGTATCAGCGTTAGCGGCATCGTAAACGCGTCCGGCGTGGCGGTGTATATGCCGAGGCAGTATCTGGAGCAGATTTTGGGAGCGAATCGGCCAAACTACGATAATTTTATTGTCACGGTCGGTTCATTAAACGATGTGCAACCGGTAAGCGACGCGCTGATTGCCAACGGCTTTAAAATATCCAAAGTGATAGACACGGTCGATCAGATTGAGAAAGTCTTTTTCTGGATCCGGGCGGTACTGGCCGGTCTAGGTGGGATTGCCGTGGTGGTGGCGACGATCGGTATGTTTAATACCCTGACAATCAGCCTGTTGGAACGAACCCGGGAGATCGGTATCATGAAAGCGCTCGGGGTGAAACGGACGGATATTCGCCGTCTCTTCCTCACCGAATCGGTGTTAATGGGGCTGCTCGGCGGCGGTATCGGTATTCTGACGGCCCTGTTTGCTCAGCAGTTAACGATCTTTGTCCTAGCGCTTCTGGCCTCCTTGGTACAGGGAAATGTGCCAGTTCTCTTCGATAATCAGTGGACTCTGATCGTGGGCTTCATATTATTCGCTATTCTGATCTCCGGTCTGACCGGTATCTTCCCGGCCCAGCGGGCTAGTCGGATTAACCCGATAGAAGCGATCCGCTATGAATAAGCTATGAGTAATAAGAGTGATAACAGCGTAAAAAGAGTAATGAAGGCATGGGTACTGTTTGTGTTGGGTGCTCTCATTGCGTTCTCATTGCACTCGCCGGCGCATGCTGAACCGACGCGGTTTACCTCGCCGAATTACGGAGTGGAGTCGGTAATCTTTGGCGGTACCGGCATTCTGACGAGTAGCGAAGCCAGTATTCCGCCCACCATTACGGACGGACCGACGGTTGATAACATCACCACTACGTCCGCCACGGTGAATTGGACGACTGATAAGCCATCCAATTCGGTGGTCTCGTACGGCACTGAGTCGGGTAAATACCTGTACCAATCGGGGGAGATCGAAGACGCAACGTTGACTTCCCATACGGTCAATCTGACTACATTGGTGCGGGGGACGACCTATTACTATAAGGTTCAATCAACCGATGTCAACGGCAATCTGGCGGAGTCGGCTGAGAAAACGTTCCAATCCGATCCGGGTGATATCACGCCGCCAAAAATTACCAGCGGTCCGACTATTGCCGACAACAGCGCTACTTCCATTACCATTACCTGGCAGACCGATGAACTGTCCAATACGGTGGTGGAGTACGGCAGTAAATCGGTGACTGAAAACTCGGTGGGGCAGTTTGATGAACTGACGGTTTTTCACCAGGTTCAGCTCTCCGGTCTGGAGTCAAACAAGGATTATTTGTTGCGCATTAAAAGCAAAGACGCTTCGGGCAATCTGTATACCGGCCCGACCCTGACGATTCACACCTTAAACGCGCCAACCATCACCGGCGTGAAAATTAGCGATATTACCCTGGACTCGGCGCTTATTCAGTGGCAGACCAGTAGCCAGAGCACCTCGGTGATTAACTACGGTACCAGCTCCGCGTACGGCCAGGTTTCTCAAGATACATCTTATACCCAAAACCACATTACCCGCCTCAGCAACCTGAAAAGCGGCACCGTCTACTACTTTCGCATCTCAGGACAAGATCAGAGTAATAACAGCCTGACTTCGGATGAGTACACCTTTAAGACGGTAGTATTGCCGATTATTTCCAACTTCAAGGCGAGCAATGTAACGGCCAATCAAGCAACGCTAACCTGGGATTCTTCCAGTGATATTGATGAGCTGTTGCTGGGCAGTATTACTAAGACAAGCAATCCGGCCTTGCGGGGGAAACGGGTAAGTGGCGGCAACGATAAGCTGGTTAGTCATCATACCTATCAACTGGTTGATCTGGAGAGTGAGACCGGTTATACCATAACGGTGGAAGGAAAAGACGTGTTTGGGAATCAGGCGGTATCGCCGGAGATTAGCTTTACTACCTTGCCGGACCGGACACCGCCGCTCATCCAGAATGTCAAAACCGATACGAATATCGATCTGGGCAGCCAGCAGACGGTACAGGTGTTGGTATCGTTCGGTTTGAATAAACCGGGTACTTCGGTAATCGAGTACGGGGCCGGCGCTACCGGATCATACGACCAGAAAGTGCTGACCGATACCGAGCTGACCCAGAACAAGTTCCTGGTTATTCCCGGGCTCCAGCCGGGGCAGACCTACCACTTCCGGATCGTGGCTACCGACAAATCAGGCAATGTGGCTACCAGCGCCGACT
>JAGWZN010000125.1 GCA_018968785.1 Patescibacteria group bacterium | reverse complement strand
GCTCTGGCCTTCCACTACGATGTCCTCGGCAATTACGCCATGGAGCTGATCGCCCTCTACGTTCTCTCGTCGCTGTTCAGCTACATTCAGGGTTGGATTATGACCGATATCTCGCAGAAAGTGACGTACCAGTTCCGGCGGGATATCTCTCTCAAGATTAACAAACTGCCGCTTAAATACTTTGATACCCGCACTCACGGCGAGGTGCTGAGCCGGGTGACAAATGACGTGGATACGGTCAGTCAGACACTGAACCAGAGTCTGACCCAGATTGTCACTTCAGTTACCATGATTCTCGGTATTCTGGCGATGATGTTTTCCATTAGCTGGATTATGACCTTGGTTTCTCTGGTAATTCTGCCGCTCAGCTTTGGCATGATTGGTGCCATCGTCAAGCGGTCGCAACGGTATTTCAAGCAGCAGCAGGATTCGCTGGGCGAGATTAACGGCCATATTGAAGAGATGTACTCCGGCCATGTCATTATGAAAGTGTTTAACGGCCAGGATCGGTCAATCGCGAAATTCCAGAAAATCAATACCGAGCTATATCACAGCGCCTGGAAGTCGCAGTTTCTATCCGGCCTGATGATGCCGCTCATGATGTTTATCGGCAATCTGAGCTATGTCAGCGTGGCGGTAGTGGGCGGCTGGCTGGCGGTAAACGGGAAGGTGAACATTGGCGATATCCAGGCGTTTATTCAGTACGTCAACCAGTTCAACCAGCCGATTATTCAGACTGCTAATATCGCCAATGTGCTGCAGTCGACCGCGGCGGCGGCGGAGCGGGTGTTTGAATTCCTGGCGGAGGAAGAGGAGATTCCCGACACCGCCCATCCGGTGGAGTTAGAGTCGGTAACCGGTAGAGTGGAGTTTGATAACGTCCACTTCGGCTACAATCCGGATAAAGAGATTATTAAAGGGTTTACCGCTTCGATTCAGCCGGGCCAGCGGATCGCGATTGTCGGACCGACCGGTGCCGGGAAAACCACTATGGTTAACCTGCTCATGCGCTTCTACGATGTCACCTCCGGCGCTATTAAAGTGGACGGGGTGGATGTGCGCGAGATGAAGCGCGCCGATCTGCGCCGACTGTTCGGAATGGTGCTGCAGGATACCTGGCTGTTCAATGGCACGATCAAAGAAAACCTGGCGTACGCCAAGCCGGATGCCACGGAAGAAGAAGTGGTGGAATCGGCAAAGACGGCGCATGTCGATCACTTTGTCCACTCGCTGCCGCACGGGTATCAGATGGTGCTAGATGAGGAGGCGAATAACATCTCCCAAGGTGAAAAACAGCTATTGACCATTGCCCGGGCCATGCTGGCAAATCCGCCGATGTTGATTCTGGACGAGGCCACCAGCTCTGTCGATACCCGAACCGAGGTGTTGATTCAAAAAGCAATGGATCGGCTGATGAAAGGGAAAACCAGCTTCGTCATTGCCCACCGTCTGTCTACCATTCGAGATGCTGATCTGATTCTGGTGATGCGGGATGGGAACGTGATCGAGCAGGGCACCCATACTGAGCTGCTCTCCGCCAACGGATTTTACGCTTCTCTCTACAACAGTCAGTTTGTGGCCGGCGAAAACGAGCTGGTCGCGCCTTAAAGATCGAGAGCTAGTTCTGGAACTCCTCGAACTCCCAGGAGCTCTGGCCGACCGCCCGCACTCCATCTTTAAAACTGTCCAGGAACTGGACAATACTGGCATCGCTCATCATATGCCGCGGTTGAACCGGTTGGCGGAGCGTGATGCCGTCCAAGGTTCGGCAACGGCTGAGCGCGACGTACAGTTGACCGGGGCTGAAGGTACCGCGTCCCAGGTCAATGACGACCCGGTCAAAGGTTTTGCCCTGCGACTTATGAATAGTCACCGCCCAGGCTAATCGCAGCGGATATTGGGTATAAGTTCCGACCGTAGTCGGCTCGATACTCTCGCGCCCCTCATGAAACTCATACCGGTACACCTCCCAGGTGAACGGGGTAACCGGTACCGTGCGACCGGTGGTTAGTTTAACCTCAACGGTTGGCGCCGTACTCTCTGGATCGTCATACACAGACCGGACGCGGCCGATACTGCCGTTCACCCAACGGCCGCGCGGGTCGTTGGTGAGCAGCATTACCTGGGCACCCGCTTTCAATTCCAGATTGGCTGGCGTCGGAAAATCACGTTCGCTAAAAGTGCCGGTGCTATGGGCCTGCCAGACGAACGGCCGGCCTGATAAGGAGGCGAGCCGTGCCTGATTAACTCGATCAACCAGATCATTGGTGGTGGTCAGGGTGATAACGCCCTCCGTCGGCGACTCCGGCCGGCAACGGGCGTTCAGGGTTTGAAAGTGGCTTTCATCAACCTGATTCTCCCGAATGGCGTTTAAGATGGTGATGAACCGCTCCTCCTGCTGCCGGAAGACAGAGGTCAGTTCGGTGAGGTATAAAGAGATATCCCGCATGACGTTCGCGTGGAAAAAGTGCGGCCCCGGATACCGGTTGGTAAAGAGGGCGCGATCCTGGCGGGTGACTACCGGAGGCAGCTGGTAAAGATCGCCAAATAGAAGCATCTGCACGCCGCCGAAGGACCGTCCGCGCTCCGGCCCGTGCCGGCGCAGAAAGGCGTCAATGCTATCCAGCAGGTCGGCACGTAACATGGAGACTTCATCGATAACCAGCGCGTCCAGTTCTTTGTACAGCTTGGTCTGGGTCGGGTTGGGTCGGATGCGGCCGGCGGAATCGGGGGTGATATCGGGCCGGAACCGGAAAAAGGAGTGAATCGTCTGGCCCTGGACATTGAGCGCGGCAACACCGGTGGGAGCGAGGACGACTACCTTCTTTTTGGTAGTTTTGCGGAAATGCTGGAGGAGGGTGGATTTGCCGGTTCCCGCCTTACCGGTCACGAATACGTGTTGACGAGAGTCGTCAAGGAGTTGTAGGGCGGCTTGAAACTCCGGGGTAATGATGATTTCGGGCATATATTGATTTTACCCGAAAAGACACCGAAAACAAAGGCTGACCGCACTACACTTTTCGTCGCAACAGATTTGACACAACAAAAGAACGCATACTACCCTAGAGCTACCTAGAAAATAAGCTCAAGGAGGGATCGTATGCGTTCGTGCTTAGAATATCAGGATGTGCTGGCTTTTTG
>JAGWZN010000124.1 GCA_018968785.1 Patescibacteria group bacterium | reverse complement strand
GTTGACCGCTCAGGTGCACTTTCTACCCTGTCACTCGCCCTGTGGTTACTTCGCTATCCACCATCCGCGCTGCGCCGCTCGTGCCTCGCGGCCTTAAAGGCGGCACAGAAGGGAGGGAAACTGTAGCCCGGTCAGGTGCAGCGACCGTTGACAGGTGAGGGAGGGGATGATATAACTGGAATTGCACGCGTAGAGAAATGCTCTAGCCAACCTTCGGTTGCTATCATAACGAATACCGAGCGAATACCCGTACGGTTCGCCGTACCATCTGTAGCCAAATTGCAGTTGAAGAGTGTCGCTCTTTTTTAAGCCAGAAGGCTAAAGTGGCGCTACTCTCCAGCCGCAAAGCTGGAAGTGTCGGAAATTGACAATCAGGCCATTTCTTAGAGTATCAAGTCTTTAAGAAATGTTTTGAAGGTAAAACGGCAGATGTGTTTGTTTAGAAATTACTCATGTTGACCTGTGAAGGGTAGAAATTACCTGTCACATATAGGAGAAAGGTACGATATGAGCACATGGTGGATGCCTTGACTCGTAATGCCGATGAAGGACGTATGAGCCTGCGATAAGTCTCGGGGAGCTGGCAACAGAGCTTTGATCCGGGAATCTCCGAATGGGGTAACCCACGCCCTTTGGGGCGTACTCTCCGGTGCAAGTCCGGAGAGGTGGTAAGCGCGCGAACTGAAACATCTCAGTAGCGCGAGGAAAAGAAATCAGACACGCCGCGCAAGCGGCGAGAGAGATTCCGTTAGTAGTGGCGAGCGAAAGCGGAAATAGCCCAAACCGCATCTTTTTGATGGCGGGGTTGTAGGGCCGCACGGTGATATCACGAGCAGTAAAAAATCTTTTGCATAGTTGAACGCGCCTGGAACGGACGGCCAGAGACGGTGAGAGCCCGGTAAACGAAATGCATTAGACTGCTTGGTGCGGTACCTGAGTACCATCGGACACGAGAAACCCGGTGGGAAGCTAGGACGATCACGTTCTAAGGCTAAATACATTACGAGATCGATAGTGAACAAGTACCGTGAGGGAAAGGTGAAAAGCACCCCGGCGAGGGGAGTGAAATAGTACTGAAACCATGTTTGCTTCCGAGAGGTCGGAGCTGGCCGCGAGGCTGGTGACGGCGTGCCTTTTGTAGAATGCGCCAACGAGTTAGCTGGCACGGGCAAGGCTAAGGGGTTTATCCTGGAGCCGGAGCGAAAGCGAGTCCGAATAGGGCGTTGCTCAGCAATGAGCGTAGTCCGTGTCACTAGACCCGAAACCCGGTGAGCTTGCCATGAGCAGGATGAACGCTCCGTAACAGGAGCGGGAGGTCCGAACTCGGCAGTGTTGCAAAGCTGCGGGATGACTTGTGGTAAGAGGTAAAATGCCAATCGAACCGGGAGATAGCTGGTTCTCCTCGAAATATATTTAGGTATAGCCGGTGATGTTCCTTGAGAGAGGTAGAGATACTGAATGGAACGTGGGGGGTAACTCTCGCTTCCAACCAAACTCCGAATTCTTTTAAGTTAAGTCATCGAGTCAGACTGTGGGGGCTAAGCTTCATAGTCGAAAGGGAAAGAACCCAGATCGCCGTCTAAGGTCCCAGAATTACTGCTAAGTGGAAAAGGATGTGTAACTTCCAAGACAGCCAGGCTGTTGGCTTAGAAGCAGCCACCAGTTAAAGAGTGCGTAACAGCTCACTGGTCTAAGAGGCTTCGGCCTCCTTGAGAAGTCATGCGCCGAAAATTTAACGGGGCTAAGCAGTATACCGAAGACGCGGGGCAGACGATAAATTTATTTATTGTTTGTCGGTAGAGGAGCGTTCACACCGCAGTGAAGCGAAGGTGGAAACCGACGTGGAGCGGGGTGAAGTGAGAATGTTGGCATGAGTAACGAATTTGGCAGGTGAAAAACCTGCCCACCGCATACCCAAGGTTTCCAGGGCAACGGTAATCGTCCCTGGGTTAGTCGGTCCTAAGGCGTACCCGAAAGGGGAAGTCGATGGCCATCCGGTTAATATTCCGGAACTTGCGTGCGTATGCTTGGTCTGACGAATCTTTAAGCTTTCCGTGTGCTATGGACATGTTCACGGCGGGGGAGAAGGTTCCTAGAAAAGGATCAATGATTAGCGCATGCAATCCGTACCGCAAACCGACGCAGGTGGGTGAGTCGAGTAGACTCAGGTGATCGGAAGAATCCTCGTTAAGGAACTCGGCAAAACAGCGTCCGTAACTTAGGGATAAGGACCGGCCATCGCAAGGTGGCCCACAGCAAAAGAGCTCAAGCGACTGTTTAGCAAAAACTTAGCTCCCTGCCAACTCGCAAGAGGATGTATAGGGAGTGATGCCTGCCCAATGCCCGTAGGTTAAGAGGAGATTTGAGATCATATCAAGAGTTGAATTTAAGCCCGGGTGAATGGCGGCCGTAACTATTGCGAAATCCGCTCTAAGCGGAGTGAGCAAAAAGCTCCGCTTATTAACTGTAGTAGTTATAAAATCTGGCCAAATGCTGGAAACTCTGAGTATCTTACACTACTAAATTCATAATTTATGAATACTAGTGACAATGTGATAAGTGCAGACAATCAGCAGGAAAGGCTGGCCGAAGCGTGGTATATTGTTGGTTTTACTGATGGTGAAGGAAGCTTTAATGTTTCTCTTCGCAAACGGTCTGATTATGGAATTGGGTGGAAAGTTGGATTATCGTTCAATATTTCTCAAAAAGATCCCGCCATCTTACAAATGTTGTGTGATTATTGGAAATGTGGGATGGTTCGCTTTCGTAAAGATGGGGTAGGATATTATGAAGTTTGTAATTTTACAGATCTTCGTACTACTATTATTCCCTTCTTTAATATCTACCAGTTGAAGACCAAAAAAGCAGAAGACTTTAAAGTTTTTCGTACCATCGCCAATATGGTTTTCCAAAAAGCACATTTAACAAAGGCTGGTATGCAGCAGCTACTTGTGCTTCGAGAGACCATGAATGGCGGAGGTAAACGTAAGTTTACTTCTGGTGAAATCTTAGCTACCTATCGGTTAGAATCCTCAGAGACTACACGCCAGACTCTCGTTGGAGAGATGATATAGTCCGATCTGCATGGCGACATGCAGAGCGCTTCAGAAATGAAGTGCCACACAGATTACTGTGTAGTAAC
>JAGWZN010000123.1 GCA_018968785.1 Patescibacteria group bacterium | reverse complement strand
GAGCATTGCCCTCATTGTCCGGGTAGATTTTTCCGGATCCGGATCACTTATCAGTTCCCCGAGAGCATCCGGTACGATCTGCCAAGAGATACCGAACCGATCCTGTAGCCAACCGCACTGGCCGGGATTACCACCTTTAGAGAGTTTATCCCAAAAGTAGTCAATCTCCTCCTGATCTTTACAGCCCACCATAAAAGAGATTGCGGGGGTCTGAGGGAACTCCGGCCCTCCGTTAAGTGCCATAAACTGTTGTCCTTCCAACTCGAAGATGACAGATAGAACCATGCCGGCCGGTCGCGGTCCCGCTTCCCCGTAACGAGACATCTGGGTAATTTTTGAATTCTTAAAAACCGAAGCGTACAGCCGCGCCGCCTCTTCGGCTTCGGTGTCGAACCATAAACAAGGGGTAATCTTCTGCATGGAAAGAAATAGAATTAGGAATTAAAGGGCTGACTTTTGCTGTGTCGCGTCCAGCAACTCTAAATATACACCGGCCCTTCCGGTTCGGTCTTGCCCCTGATTTTTTTCAGAATCTCTTCCGCTTCTCTAACTTTCCTCTCCGCCTCCGCTGCTTTTCTTTTCAGCTCTTCTGCCTCCCGGCTCTCATTTTCTATTTCATCTTTCAATGCCATATTCCTCCTTCCCGCTAGGTACTCATTACTCATAGAATAGGCGTTTCCTATTTTCTTCACTGTGAGCCCTCTTACTATAGAAATAGCGGACCGTTGGTATTTTGGATATAGTGAAAGCATGGTACTTGCCTTGCCAAATCTCCAGCGCGATATGCCGCTGGCTCCCTATACAACCTATAAGATCGGCGGACCGGCCGACTACTTTGTGATCGCGTCTAACCGGGACGAGCTAGCCAACGCGGTGCTGACGGCCCGAAAGGACGGGATGCCGTATTTTATTCTCGGTACCGGCGCCAATATTCTCATGAGTGATGCCGGTTTTCGCGGTCTGGTTATTCTCAATCGGGCGAATCAGATTCACTGGCAAGACACAACCGTCGAAGCGGAAAGCGGAGCGGTGATGGCTGATCTGATTGAACAGACGGCCGCGCGCGGTCTGTCCGGGTTGGAGCATTACGCCGGTATTCCCAGTACGGTTGGCGGCGCGCTCTGGCAGAACCTGCACTTTCTCTCGCCTGACCGGCAGAGTACCGTCTATCTTGGCGATATCCTGCTTTCGGCTCAGGTGCTCTTGCCTGATGCGGGTATCCAGACGGTTGATCGGGAATTTTTCCGGTTCGGTTACGACCAGAGCCGGTTGCGTCTGGAAAAAGGAATAGTGGTATTGGCAGCTACCTTTGCTCTGACGCCAAAACCGGAAGATGAGATCCGCCGGCAGATCGAAGCAAACCTGGTCTGGCGTGCGGAAAAACATCCCGATCTGACCCGGTTTCCTTCCTGCGGCTCGGTATTTAAGAAGATTGAAGGAGTAGGCGCCGGCCGGTTAATTGAAAAAGTCGGCTTAAAAGGATACCGGATCGGCAACGCACAGATCTCGGAGCAGCACGCCAACTTTATTGTGAACCGCGGCGGCGCGACCGCGGCGGATGTATTGGCGCTGATAGAGCTGATCCAAAAAAAAGTGAAAGAAGAGACCGGGTACCGGTTAGAGCCGGAGATTAGATTGGTCGGAGAAAATCTCAAAGAGGTGGCGGAATGAAACCGGCAGCTTTAATTATCGGAGGGACATCCGGTCTGGGACTGGAAATTTCCCGGAGGCTAACCGAGTATAGTGTGTATGTGACCGGTAGAAAAAAGGTTGAGGAACCGGCTGTGCATCGAATTGAGCTGGAACTGAATTGCGGACAGATGTTGCCGTCGGAGCTGGATCGGGTCGTGAATCAATTACCCCCGCTTGGGTTGTTGGTATACGCTGCCGGCTTTTACCAAGCCAAAACGGTGGCTCAGTTAACGGATGCTGATATCAGTCAAATGCTCAATATCGGCTTGCGCGCACCGGTTATGTTGCTGCAACGTATCTTGATGAAGCAAAAAACTTTGCCAGGGTTTATCGCTATTACCTCCAGTTCAGCTTGGACACCTAGAAAGGATGAGCCGTTATATTGCGCTACTAAGGCTGGTTTATCTATGTTAGCTGATGCGCTGGCCGAGGATCCGGCTTGCGGAAAGGTGCTCCAGGTGGCTCCCGGCGGTATGAAAACTCCTTTCTGGGATGGAACCGATAAAGACACTTCGGATATGCTTGACCCGTCATGGGTAGCCGGAGAAGTACAGCGCGAGTTTGAAGGCGATTTTTCTTATAAATATATCCGCATTTTTCGCAGTCCGGCTCGTACGGAAATTGAGGAAGTGCGATAAAGCTGCCAGAGTCCGTGATTATTACAGGCGCTGACCGCTGTAATACAGCTCACAGTTGCCTCCGGCCGAGCCCATATACTGATACTGTGCAGATCTTTTCCGAAGGTCAGGAAGAGCGGGGTCTGGCGTACTTCCGCCAGGCAATCCAGCCGATCACTCCGACAACGGAAGCGCCGATGGTTACCCAGGCGTATGGTTTAAGATAAACTCCTATTTCGCGGTAGTTTTTTCCCAGCAGGTATCCGGCATATGTGAAAAACGCCGGAACCAACGCCGATCCGATACCGGAATACAGCGTAAAAGAGAGGGGGTTCAGATGGAGCATACCGGCCTGTAGGGCGGTCGCGTTCCGGATAACCGGAAATGGCCGGGAGATAAGAATGGCCAGCGAACCGTAGCGGCGAAACCAGCGGTCGGCCCGTCGTAAATCCGCGCCGGAAAAGGTTAATTTTTGTTCGTGTCGGTTCAACCAATCGGCTACTGTTTTTTCAGTCAGCCGGGCGCCGATACCGTAAAATACCAACGAGCTGAACAAGGTTCCAACCGTTCCCGCCAATATAGCCGCCGGCAGATTTAATACCGATCGCGCGGCCAGATATCCGGCAAACGGCATGGTTAGCTCAGCCGGAAAAGGTAAAGCAAACCCTTCCAAAAACATCAGGAAGGCGATCCCGAAGTAACCGTACTGTTCAATGAGATGTAGACTAAATGCGTCCATACGTCGCAGTATGGCACAGGTTGCGGTCGGGAAATGTAGGCGAGGCTACGGAATAGGGGAGAAGCGACCGATACAATGCGAGCATGTCCCCTTTTCCTTACCCAACTTATCACCCG
>JAGWZN010000122.1 GCA_018968785.1 Patescibacteria group bacterium | reverse complement strand
AATCTCTCCTCCAGAGAAGATAGCGCCCTGGGGTTATGGCTGGAAGTGGGGATCGACCTGAAACCGGCTAATATCCTTCAGAAAGATCCTACATCCGTCCCTCAGTATGCCGATCTGGTTCCCGCCCGGATGCGCAAACAAAACGGCGATCCGGAAGTCGAACTGCCCGCTCCCCTTACCAGACAAGGATTCGATCTTGCGTACTGGCGAGCATTCAATCTGAACGGATTAGTAACGATGACACTATCCCAACTCTGCCGTATCCGTCCGGAACTGAGTCATCAATTTATTAATACCGGATATGATTTTGCCCGACAGTTAGGGAACGCAGAGCTGTTACGGTATTTGGATCAATTTGAAGGAATTCGCTTCCTAACCGCCAACCCGCGCGACCGATTGACGATCATTGAACAGCTGCCCAATCATGCCATGTACGCGATGCGCATGATCGGATGCGTCGTGGTAGCCGAGCAGACGTCCGGCACTTTTCCTTCTGACTTATTACCCGTTCTATTGGAAGAGGTTCACCATCTCACCCATTTCGGTGATGATCCCGCTTCCGATGCCGATACCGCCCAGGCGAAACACATTTTGACCAGTCTATCCCAAGGACGCATTCCCTACTTGGATGACATCATCAGATCTTAGACCAAGGCGGCATAAAACTCCCGAAACTGCTCCTCGGTCAGTCCGCCCGCTCCCATTTCAATCTCGGGATGGTGCTGGTCGCCGTGATAGTCAGAGCCTCCCGTCATGAGTAGCTGGTGTTTCCGAGCGTATTCGGCAAAACGGTTGTTTTGTTCCAAGGTATGTTTGCAGGCGGTTACTTCCATTCCATCCAGGCCGCCGGGAAGAAGAGTGCTGAGTAGATCGGAAAATACCGGCTCACCCATTTTTTGCGCTGTTTCCCCCGGATGAGCCAGCACCGCCCGGCCGCCGGAGCGATGGATCAGATCTACTGCCTGAACCGGAGACATCGCCCAGTCGCCGTACGGAACGAAAAACGGCCCACCTCGGTCAAACAGTTTTTGCGCATCTTTTCGACTCTGACCGATGAGCGGCCCCAAATAGTAGGCAATGTCGTACTTAACGATACAGGTTTCCTCACCCTTCGCTTTTTTCATCCGCTCAAAGTCCAGCTTAGCCATACCGGACCGATTCACCAGCTCTACCATCTTTCGGGACCGTTCGTCGTACCCCTCCAAAGTCTGTCGTAACCCGGCAGCTAGAATCGATTCGTTAAACTGTCGACTGTATCCAAGAATATGGGTTTCCACCCCCTGAAATTTAGCGCTGATTTCCACTCCGGCTATCGCCGTAAACCCTTTTTCGCGCGCCCGTTCAGCGGCCGCGTTCACCCCAACCGCCAGATTGTGATCAGTAATGGAAAGACCTTTGAGCCCAATCGTTTTGGCTAACTCCAGCACGGTATCTAACGGATAGTCCCCGTCAGATCGACAGGTATGAATCTGCAAGTCATAGGGGTACACCATATAGACATCACATAAGGTATGGTAGTCTCGTTTCATAATGTGATGTCTATAGTTATATCCTACTTAAAAATCGTCGTTTCACAAACTCAACAATCAGTAGATAGGCCGCCACCAGACTCAGCAAAGCCAGGAAGAACATGGGCGGCAACGCCACCAGATGCAGATATACCGCGATTGGCGTCCAGGGCAAGAGAAAGGCAATCGCCAACACCGCCCCACACATCATCATTAATAACCGTCCCGGCCGGCTCTGCCAGAAGACGCGTCCGGTACGGATCACAAACACCACTAGTACTTGGGTAGCGATTGATTCCAGAAACCAGCCGGTTTGGAACGCTTCGTTGCGGGCACCGAATACAAACCAAAGCAGCCCGAAGCTGGCGTAGTCAAAAACCGAGCTGATCGGCCCGAAGTACAGCATATACCGGTAAATATATCGGATATCCCAACGGTTTGGCCGCTCCAGCACCTCCGGATCGACCTCGTCGCTCGGAATGCCGAGCTGGGAGGTATCGTACAATGAGTTGTTGAGCAGGATCTGGGACGGCGTCATTGGCAGGAACGGCAAAAAGAAAGAGGCGCCAGCGACGCTGAACATATTGCCAAAGTTGGAGCTGGTACCCATTAAGATATATTTAATCGTATTGGCGAATATCCGCCGGCCTTCGCGCACACCATCGGCAATCACATCCAACCCTTTGCGCAACAGGACAATGCTGGCCACGTCTTTGGCCACATCGACGGCCGTATTCACCGAGATACTGACGTCCGCCAGATGGAGCGCGGCGGCGTCATTAATACCGTCGCCCATATAGCCGACTGTTTTCCCGGCCTTCTTCAGCGCCCGGATAATCTGCTGCTTCTGCTCCGGCGAAACCCGGGCGAAGATATTCACATCCGTCACCTCCCGCTCCAGCTCGTACTGCGACATCCGGGCAATAGCCGGACCGGTCAAGACGCCGGTAATCTCGAAGCCGATCGTTTCACAGATCTTGCGGGTCACCAGCTCGTTATCCCCGGTCACAATTTTCACCTGGACCGCCAGACTGTTTAAGGTGTCGATAGCGTGCTTAGCCGAATGTTTTGGCACGTCCAAGAAAGTCAGGTAGCCGAGCAGCTCCAAGCCCTGCGCGTCTTCAAACCCATACTTCTCCTGAGCTTCAATATCTTTCTGGGCCACCACTATCAACCGCAGTCCTTGTCGGTTCAGTTCCTGCAGCTGTTCCCGAATTTTCTTGCGATGATTGGTCAGCGGCACCAGTTGGCCGGTTGCGTCTCGATAGGTCAGACAACGGTCCAGTACACTGTCTGCCGCGCCTTTGAACAGGTACAGCCGCTCCGAATCGTGTTCCACCACGGTAAACTGGCCCCGGTGATCAAAGCTAAACTCCCGCTCGGCAATCTTCTTGTATCCGCCCGGCAGTCCGATCTTGCGATCCAGCGCCTGCTGCCAGATCGCCACGTCCATCGGATTACCGACCAGCCGGTGGTGATGGCTGGCGGTATTGCAGAGGAGCGCCATCTTTAAAATATACTCATCGGTATGACCGCGCATATTCAGGCTATCAACCAGATTGATTTTCCCCTCAGTCAAAGTGCCGGTTTTATCGGTGCATAAGACGTCCATATTACCGAGATCCTCAATACTGATCAGCTCTTTCACCACCACGCTTTTTTTGGAAAGACAGTGA
>JAGWZN010000121.1 GCA_018968785.1 Patescibacteria group bacterium | reverse complement strand
TTAATAAGCGGCTCGCTAGTTGCGGATGATGCCGATTTGGCGTTTCATATGTTTGAGGTTTCAACTATCTATGCAGGTATGAATCGGCAACTGACGCAATTAGAACAACGGCTCAAAAAGATAAAAGCCATCCTGAAGGAGCCAAACCGCTCCGCCGCGGAAAAAGCGGCAGCTATTGCCGGTACCGCTAACTTACCCCTATGAAACGCCTGCTGATATTCGCTTCAGGAAGCAAAGATGGCGGCGGTTCCGGCTTTCAGGAACTGGTGGAAAACAGCCGGATCGGCGTGATAACGGACGCGGAGATTGTAGCGGTAGTCAGCAATCATGCGGATGGCGGGGTACGAAAACGGGCGGAGCGGCTTGGTATTCCATTTATTTACTTTGTCCCGACCGGGCAAGCCGGTGAATACACCACACTCGTCAAGCAGCAAAAGGCCGATTGGGTGCTGTTATCCGGCTGGCTCAAAAAAACAACGGGACTTGACCCCTGCCGGACTATTAATATTCACCCCGGTCCCCTGCCGGAGTTCGGCGGTCCGCAGATGTACGGCCACCGTGTTCATGAAGCGGTAATAAACGCGTTCCGCGCCGGCAAAATTACCGAATCAGCCGTTTGCATGCATTTCGTGACCGATGAGTATGATCGCGGGCCGGTCTTTTTCCGGTATCCGGTGCTGATCCGTCCGGATGATACGGCCGAGACGCTGGCGGAGCGGGTTAATAAGATAGAACACGGCTGGCAGTCGTATGTCACCAATCTAGTTATTCACGGTAAAATTCACTGGGACGGCCGGGATCCGCGGAGCCTGCGCGGTACAGCGCTATAGGACCGCTCTCCAACGGCATATATCTCACCGTCGCGGAGCGGACGGAGGCGGCGATCAAAGGGTCGAAGGGCCTTAATCACCCTCTCTTGGCCCCTAGTCGGATGAGGCACTATTACCTCACCAACAAAGCCCAGACCTTCGTAGCTGGCCTCGCCCCGCCGAGGGGCGAAGCGTCCTTTAGCAAACCAGGCTGGCCAGAGCGACTTCCCGATGACCATGCTGCCCGCCGAGGATCCAAAACATAATATGTTACCCGCTTTCACAATTGCTCTTATGAGGGGAACGCACCCGCTCTCCTTGAGCGCGTAGGCCAGGTAGGAGGGATTTCCTCCCTCAAGATATATAATGGAACAGCGGTGCAGTACTTTCTCGGCCTCTTCCGTTGAGCAGTGGGCGAAATCTAGGGGAACTAATTGGGCTCCCCAGGTTTCCCACTGTCTGTAGCTCTCGGACAGGAAGCCGTCAGTCCACTCTGCAACTCAATCGCTCTCAGCAGGTTTCGAAAGATGATCGCCGAGGTTAACGTTCCCACCCCGCCCGGCACTGGACTAATTGCCGCCACCGTTTCCACGGCGGCCGGATCGACGTCCCCCACCACTTTTCCGTCCATCACGCTAATGCCGGCATCGATAACCACCTGGCCGGCCGCCAGTTCCGCCGCCGAAACTACCCCCGGTTTACCGACCGCTACCATGACCACTTCGCACGACTTGAGAACAGCGGCCAGGTTGGTCGTCCGGCTGTGGCAGACCGTGACCGTGGCATGACGGTTTAATAACATTGATACCAACGGCCGGCCGACAGTTCGACCGCGCCCTACCACCGCCACCTGCTTTCCGGCCAGCGGTACATACGACTCAGCCAACATAATACAGGCTTGCGGCGTGGCAGCCGGAATCGCCTCATTCTCATGGTTCGATGCCACCAGACCGCAGTTAGCCGCCGTTAAACCGTCCACGTCCTTCGACGGGTCAATACAGTCCAGTGCCGCTTCGGTATCCAATCCCTGCGGCAACGGCAACTGAATCATCACGCCGTGTACCGCCGAATCGGCCGATAAGCGCCGTAGCTCCGCCTCCAGCCTGCCTTGGTCAGCGTTATTACCAAGATCAGTGATTTCCAGAGCGATACCCAGCTTATCCGCCACCCGGCGCTGCGACTCCAGATAACTCAACGATGCCGGCGTGGCCGCGACCGCCACCACCGCCATCTTCGGCTCCACACCGGCCTGCCGCAATCGGGCAACCTGAGCCGCTACTTCCTTTTTGATATCGGTCGCAAGAGAACCGGCCTCGAGAATTGTTGCGTGAGGCATGCTCGTGGATATTACACCGTCGGTTGTTGCGCTTTTCCCATCTCGATCTGCTGTCGGATTCCCTTTTCGATCTCCTCTTGACTGTCCAAATAGTAGTGCTTGAGCGGCGCCAGATTCTCGTCGAGCTCATACACAAGCGGCTCGCCGACCGGAATATTCAGCTCGATTACCTCGTCATCGCTCAGATTATCCAGATGCTTGGCGAGCGCGCGCAACGTATTGCCATGCGCCACAATAATTACCGTCCGGCCGGATTGGATCTGGGGCGAAATATCATCGATCCAGTACGGCAGCACCCGGTCAAACGTGTCTTTCAGTGATTCGGTTTTAGGAATAACGCACTCGTTTACCCCCCGATACGGCGCCTCGTTTTTCGGATACCGCTCATCGCTCTCCTCCAGAGCCGGCGGCTGCACGTCATAACAGCGCCGCCACAGCTTCACCTGATCCTCGCCGTACTGCTCGGCAGTCATCGCTTTATTTAACCCCTGCAACGCGCCGTAATGGCGTTCATTTAACCGCCACGATTTATATTCGGGAATCCACATTAAATTCATCTCGTCCAAGACCAGCCAAAGAGTGCGGATCGCCCGTTTCAGAAAGGAAGTATAGGCAAGATCGGGAGCGAATCCCCGCTCTTTTAAGAGGCGGCCGGCTTTTTTTGCTTGCTCGATGCCGGTATCGTCCAGATCGACATCCGTCCAACCGGTAAAGAGATTTTCTTTATTCCAGGTACTTTCCCCATGGCGGAGAAGAATAAGAGTATGCATACGGCCAGCCTTACGCTTAATAAAACAGAGTACGGCTTCAGTATAACAGAAAAGGGTGGTGTTCGTTAAAGATCTTTTCCTACCGCATCGGTAATTGAAGTGAATCCGTCCCGGATCAGCAGCCGGACCAGCCCTTCGTTAATCATACTGATGACCTCCGGGCCTTCATAGATCATGCCGGTAATCATCTGAATCAGAGATGAACCCAGCCGTATCTTGCGGTAGGCGTCTTCCGGTGTGAATACCCCGCCACAGCCGATAATCGTCATTTCGCCCGCCGTTTCCTTCGC
>JAGWZN010000003.1 GCA_018968785.1 Patescibacteria group bacterium | reverse complement strand
TCCTGTTCTGTGTGTTCCGATACCGAGGGAATGGCTAGATGATCTTTCTGTATAGCTTGAGATGCGTCTTCAACCTTAAATAGATTGGCGCCATCCAGATGTGGCAGTTCTACCAAACTTTTTTGATGCGGTTGTTGTTCGGAAGAATTCTGAGAATGATCACCCCGGTCCAAAGGCACCGACTCAACTCCTACTCTTCTTTGAAGTAGTTGTTCGGAGGTTGGCGTCTGATTAGCGTCAAATGGGGCAGTAGAATTGCCCGCTGGGGAAGGCATATAAGTTATTAAACTTATTACTCTGAGTATAGCAACCTTAAATGACTATTACTATAGCACCTTTCACCGATCCTTGCAATAGTTAAAGTGCTTACAGGAGTTAAAAATCACTTTGTAATTTCTTCTTCTTTATATTCCAATTTATAACCAGTCGGCTTCCCAGCTTCATTACCAACCTCAGTTCGTTGCCTTATATGCGATAACCACATTCTATCTGTTACCGCATCAACACCATAGGCTCCTGACCGTACAATTGCTAAACGATCCTTACTGGAGTCAAAGGCAGGAACGGTTAAGGCCGCCTTCAAATCAGCGGTGACTTCTTCAGGTTTAGTGCCGGTACCACTGAGTTTTGCCAAGGCAGCTAAAGCGGCGGCATCCATAGAAATAACTAGGCTAATATCTTTTCCGCTATTAGCAGCCTTAGTATCTTCAATTAATTTCTGAACCTTAGTAGTCAGAACTGAGAAATCAGGAGGAGGCGTCCCGGCTCCAAACCCAGCTTCTAAGCTAGCACCAATGACTATTCCATCTTTAGCAGCTGGCACCCATGCATCGGTAGCCTCCGCCAGAAGATCTCTTTGTGGCTTCAGGTTTGGATCGTTCAGGTATTTTGTTTCAAACTCGCCAACTTCACGTTTTGTCTTTTGCTCAGGTGTCTCAGTTGGGGTGGTAACTACTTTTGGCTCTTCTTTTGGCTCTTCCGGCTTCTTTGGGGGATTCACCGGATCGGTATTGGCGGAACGAATCATTCTTTCCGCCTCGTCCGTTATATCTCGTCTGCTAAGAGTCTGGCGATAATTTTCTAAGGTGCCTAATATAACATGACCAACTTCGCCAGTCGTAGCCACAGTGGCCCCCGTTAGCATCGCAAAACCGTCCAGTACAGCTGATCCCGCCATGATTACAGATGGATTAGAGGTGTGGTTAGCCACATGGTACAACGTCACACCTAACTCCTGAGCTTTTTTCATCACTTCGGGAGTAAGTTCAAATCCATTTCCTGATCCGCCATGAGTTATATGCGCTAGCATTGATGGATCGCCCGCATTAAACGGAATAGAACCTATAACCTTATTAGTATGAGGATCTATTGCATATTGCACATGTCCGTTGAGAAACTTAATAAATTCATTGTAGTGAGAAGCGAGGGTTGGATCATGTAAAGTACTAGGGTCTTGAATAAAAACGTGAAAATCATGAGTTTGTAGACCTGCCCGTGCCTCTGCGAAGTCTTTAGTGAAATCAATTACACGATGCGGCTCACCATTAACCATGCGTACAATATGCCCTAAATGTTGATGCATCTCGTATGGAGTGGCTAAGCGGTCTCCAATCATCCGCGCGCCATGTTCGTTTACATAGCGCGCGGCACCTTCTACAAATTTCGGAGCCAAAAAATGAGCTGTAGCAGAGGCAGCGGAAATTCCGGCCACTAAACCGGCCCCCGCTTTTACAACTGCTGACTGCTTTAGGTACTTGCGAAATCTATCCGAGTTCACCATAGATTTCGGGTCATTTACTCCGTCAATAATTATATTAAGGGTGTGAAGTAAAAGTTGCTGACGTTCATTTTCTGTCCATTTAGATCCTTGCTCTGTAATTAACTTGTAGGCTTCCTTAGCTCTGGCTTGAGCTTCCTTACAAAACTTCACCATCTCGGCTGCCGCCTCATATGCTACACTTCCCTCAAACTTCCCACCTTTACCATGAAACATCCGTCTTTCTTCCATTCCATATTCCACCGCACCTCGGGCCACCGTGCTAGCCAATACACCCGCTCCCCCTGCCAGTACAGAGGGTAGTAGGGCCGGAGCAGCAATAATTCCAGCCGCGCCCAAGCCAACCAAAGCCGTAACCCCAACCGCCGCACCGATACCACCTCGTTTTATATCTCTTACCCGGTTACGCCAAAAACGAGATAATCCGGTTTCCTTAGCTCCCCTAACTCGCGAACCATACACCATCCCAGTTCCTCGCTCATTGACCCCAAACTCTTCCATGGCCTCCTGAAAGCTTTCAAATCCTCGTTTATTGGCTAACAGTTCCCGCAATCCAGAACGCTCTCCCTGTTCGGCAATAGTATATATGAAATCCAGCTTACTCTTAAGGGTCAATTGCTCAGTAGTCCCTTCGCGCCAAGCATTCACAAATTTCTCTACATTTTCGTATTGGTCATTCTCAGCTTCCTGGGCCGTTTCATCATAAACGCTATCTGCTAGACGTTTATTTACATCATCCGGATTGGGAGCCTTTTTTTTCACTTTATCCCCTGGCCAAATGGGAGGCAGTACATACGATGGTGCTAGAGCCATAATAAGGTATGCTTATGCAGCTTGAAGATTTGTATTCAAAATAGCTACTCTAGATTTAAACAGCTGGACAATCTGAGCTCGGTAGCGAATAGCTTCCTCAAGGATTAACTGGGGCAAATTAAAGCCTTCCTCTAATAAAAATGGGACCATTTCGTCGCTGGACATCTCATCGAATTCTTCCCGTTTATGCGGATCTAAGGCCAACCGGATATTGTAGTAGACCCGGGCCATTACCGTATGATTGAGCTGGTCAACCAAGGCGTCTTTATCCTTGTTGGAGATATCCTCTAGTCCGAGAAGAGTAAAAAGGTCTTCGTTCTCAAATTGATCCAAGTCAATTATAGAAACAGTTCCCATAATGTGAGTTTATAAGTTGATACCTCCATACTACATTCTTTAAACCGGTTAATACAAGGCTTAATGAAAAATCTGTTAATTAAAATTGAAAGTTGCACTAGTTTAAACTTCAAAGTTGCACCGCTTTACATTGAAACCTGCACTGAAGCGTCCTTGAAAAGAGGATGGGTTTTCCCTACAGTAGCGGATTAATCCGTAATTTTTGTGATGGGAAAACAACTCCATAACCGCCTGAGTGATTTTCAGGCCCGGTATATTCTTAGCCAGTACGACTCAGGAAGCCTCTCCGCTACTGAAGCCAGCGCAGAGTTTGAAGTTTCAATGCGACGCTTTTTTGACTATCTCAAGCAGTACCGGGACAACCCGGAGGAGTTTACCCTGGCTTACGCACGCAACTCCCCCACGCGGATACCTCCTGAAGCGGAACAGGCTATTGAGGCGGAACTGAGAAAGGAGCAGGCCTTGATTGCCGACAAAGACATCCCTATCCGGTATTACAATTACTCCTCCATTCGGGATCTTCTCTTGGAAAAGCACGGCCTGATGGTAAGCCTGCCGACCATTATCAGCCGGGCGAAAAAGCAAGGCTATTACTTGGAAAAGCCGCCGGCCCGCCCAGGACACACCCGACAGGTGTTAACCTCCTACGCCGGGGAACTGCTCCAACACGATTCCTCCATCCACCGCTGGTCACCATTCACCCAGGAAAAATGGGTAGGTATTACCACGTTGGATGATTACTCACGGCTGCTCCTGCATGGGGATATGGTGGAAGCGGAAAGCAGTTGGGCGCATATCCAGGCGGGGCGCCTGGTTATGGAACACTACGGGGTACCGGTCAAATACTACGCCGACCAGCATTCCATCTTCCGATTTGTCCAGAACCGGGATAGTAACTGGCGCAAAAATACCCTCTTTACTGATGATACCGACCCCCAATGGAAGCAGGTAATCATAGAATGCGGCAGCTCCGTTACGTACGCCTTAAGCCCCCAAGCCAAAGGGAAAATTGAGCGCCCATACCAATGGCTGCAAGACCGGGTAGTGCGAACCTGCGCCAAAGAGCAAATCAAAGATTTCAAAGGGGCTCGGGAGGTGTTCCGGTCGGAGGTAAAACGCTACAATACTCGTACTGTACACTCAACTACCGGCGAGATCCCGATTATCCGGTTTGAGAAAGCTGTGGCCGAAGGCAAAAGCCTCTTCCGTCCATTCACGGTGCCGGAACCGTTCTTAACACCGGAAGATATATTCTGCTTCCGGGTCGCCCGCATCGTTGACGGTTACCGGAAAATATCCTTGAACCATGTGAAGCTTGCTGTGCCCCGGGCCCCGATCCATTCGGAAATTCAGCTGAGGATCCTGCCAAGGCCGGAGGAAAATTCGATGGAAGTCCGGATGTGGTGGAACGAAACGTTCCTGGGGGTGCATACGGTAAGCGCGTCCGACCTGCCGCTGGAGAGAATTACCGGGCTGTAGGTAATGCAACTTTCAACTTTACGAAGTGCAACTTTCAGTTTTTCCTAACATACTATAAACCAATAATTGAAATTGGTCTTTAGTAATTCACTTTTTTATGAGTTGTAATCCAGATTACAAACCGGCTTGCGCGATAAGAGCGGTTGGTCTACTATTTGCTCACGATGACCGGAATAACGACGACCCGCACAAACACCTGGCTGGCTAGCCGCCTGTCTGACATCCACCATGCCTACTTTCCTGAAATACCGATTAAAAACACGGTGTTGGTACGGTTTGGACGCACCAGTAAATACCGGTTTGGCAGTATTATCAGCAGGGAACGTAAGGGATATAAGAAGCCGGTCACCTATATCACGATTAACTCACTCTTCCGCAACGAAGTGGTGCCGGAGTATGTAATTGACGCGACCCTAGCCCATGAATTTGTGCATTACAGCCACGGCTTCCATTCTCCCCTAGAGCAGTTGTACCAATATCCGCATAAAGGTGGTATCGTAAATAAAGAGCTCCGCAAGCGGGGAGTGGGAGAGTTACTAAAACAGCAGAGGAGTTGGATTAAACAAAAATACCCGGATTTCCTCCGTCACTACTATCACAAATGAGCCAATCGGAACCAACAATCTTCAGCAAAATCGTGAGCGGCGAAATTCCCGCCGAGATTCTGTTTCAGAACGACTCGGCAATCGTGATTAAAGACATCCATCCGAAGGCGCCGGTGCATCTGTTAGCGATTACCAAGCTGCCGTTTGAGCATATTGACGCGCTGATGGCGGATAAGAACAATGAGAACACGCTTTGGGAGCTTTTTGACGCTCTTTACCAGGTCGCAAAGCAAATGAATCTCTCGTCCTACCGGCTGGTGACGAACTGTGGCCGTCAATCCGGGCAATCCGTCCCGCATCTGCATGTACATCTCCTGGCCGGAACCGAGCTTGCAGAGTAAGAAGAAATAAGGTATAGTCAGGAGCAGTTATCCGATTAATTTTTTATTGAGACATGATCGTTATCCGAAAAGAAAAAGAGACAAACCAACAGGTTCTACGCCGCTTCAATCGGGTTATGCAGATGATGAAATGGCTCCAGGAAGCACGGGATAAAAAAGAGTTTAAAAAACATCCGAGCCGGTTTGTACGTAAACAAGGTGCCTTGCGCCGGGAAAAGCTGCGCAGCGCCAAGCAGTGGTATTAGCACTAGTTTTAGCTTAATCGTATGGGTTTATCCGAGCGTCTCTTAGCTGATCTCAAAACCGCTCTGCTCGCTCATGATTCCGGAGCCGTCAACACCCTCCGGATGCTGAAATCAGAATTAAAAAACGCGGAGATCGCGCAAGGCGGCCCCGTATCCGAAGAGTCCGGTTGGCAGATCGTCCGCCGGGAGATTAAGAAACGGGAAGAAGCCGCGAAAATCCTACGGGATAGCGGCCGTGCCGAACAGGCAGACCAGGAAGAAAAAGAAGCGGAGATTTTAAGACAGTATCTGCCCGCGCAAGCGGATCCCGCCCAAGTCGAAGCGTATATCACTCAGTTACTCCAAACCAACCCGAACCGGCCCAAGGGCGAGGTAATCAAAGAAACGCTCTCGCACTTTGCCGGCCAGACGGACGGCAGAACCGTTTCCGAACTGGTAAACCGACATCTCCAATAAGCGCAAATGCCGCTTCGCTTTCTTATACATGACATCGATCGCGATAAGATCGGAATATCGGCTCTTACTCTCTTGCAAACCGGATACGATGAAATAATTCCCGTCACCGGCGAGGTAGAGATCCAGTGTGTCGGATTAGACAAGATGCGGCAGCTGAACTCGCGGTATCGGTCAAAAGACGAACCGACCGATGTGTTAAGTTTTCCCACCTTGGCGCGGATAGAGAAACAGATAGACCCGGAGCCAGCTCAGCCAATTTTACTGGGCGGGGTTGTGATCTGCCCGGCAAAAGCGGTAGAATATGGGGAGACACTGCCTCAACTGGTCCATCACGGCGTGTTGCATCTGCTCGGGTACGATCACGAGCGCGATTGGCCGGAGTGGGCAGCTGCCGAAGCGAAAGTCGTGCGGAAACTAGCTCGGCACGGCCTCTCTATCCCGCCTGTTTCTCATGAGTCATTTCAACTACCGTAAATTTTTTCGCAGTTTTGTCTACGCGTTCCGCGGTTTGAGACGGTTGATCCAAACTGAACAGAACGCTAAAGTTCACGCTTTGGCAGCCGTCATGGTTGGCATTCTGGCAGTCGCGTTTCACTTGCACGCAGTTGAAGCGGCAGTCTTGTTTTTCGCGGTGGTACTGGTATTCGCGATTGAGATCACTAATACGGCAATTGAAAAGCTGTTGGACCTGGTCCACCCAGAGAGCCACTCCCAGATTGCCTATATCAAAGACGCTTTAGCCGGCGCCGTGCTGATTGCCGTTATTATCGCCGTTATTGTGGCTCTATTGGTTTTTTACCCCCATATTGTGGCAATCGTAGAAAAGAGAAGCTAGAAACAGCCCAGCCGCTCTCTTGTCACTTGTACAGAAGCTTAGTATACTGAGGATACCTATTCATCCATCTTACTCTAGCCCATGAATCAGAGAAACATCGCTGTTGGCATAGACGTCGGAAGTACCAAGATTGCCACCACCATCGGTCAGATGCAAGAGAATGGCATCGACCTGATTGGAGTTGGGTTCGCGCCTTCTAACGGACTGCGGAAAGGAATGGTTGTTGATATCGAAGAGACCGTTTCTTCCATATCCGCTTCACTCGAAGAAGCGGAACGGATGAGCGGGCTGCCGATTACGGAAGCGGTAGTCAGTATTGGCGGAGTACATATTCAGTCAACGTCTTCCAAGGGCGTCATTGCCGTTTCCCGACAGGATGGAGAAATTAGCGATAACGACACCTTGCGCGTTCTCGACGCCGCCCGCGCGGTCAGCGTACCGCCAAACCGCCAGATTCTGCACGCGATTCCGCGCAGCTACGCGATTGATGGCCAGACCGGCATCAAAGATCCGGTGGGAATGAGCGGCATTCGGCTGGAAGTGGATACCCAGGTTATCAGCGGCGCCGGTACCGCTATTAAGAATCTAACTAAATGCCTCTCCCAGGCCGGGGTAACAGTCAGCGACCTGGTATTTACGCCGCTTGCCACCGCCCGATCGCTGCTTTCCAAGCGCCAGCGGGAGATTGGCGTCGCGCTGGTTGATATTGGCGGCGGCACGACCAGTTTCGCGGTATTTGAGGAGGGAGATATTTTGCACGCCGGCGTACTGCCCATTGGCGCCACCCATATTACCAATGATATCGCCATCGGCCTGCGTACCTCGATTGACACGGCGGAAATCCTGAAGGTGAAGTACGGCATGGCCACACCGGATCGTGTCGACCCGGATGAGGAACTGGATCTGCGCAAGATTGATAAGAACGAAGAGGGGACGGCGAATGTACGCTACATCTCTGAGATTATTGAGGCTCGCCTGAACGAGATTCTGATTATGGTGCGCGATGAGCTGCGGACCGTCGGCCGGGACGGCATGTTGCCGGCCGGTATTATCCTGACCGGCGGCGGCGCCAAGCAGAAAGGTATTGTCGAGCTATCTAAGAATACCTTGCGATTACCGGCGCAAGTCGGGGAAGTATCTCATGACGTGGCCGGCATGGTTGACAACCTGGCAGACCCTATGTATTCTGCTAGTGTCGGACTTATGCTTTGGGGTCTAGAAGCAGGAAACGCCGTATCGGCCTCTAAGCGCTCATCTTCACTGCATATTGGCCCGGCGCTCGGGAAAGCAAAAAACATTTTTAAGAATATTTTACCCTAACGTTATTTTTGCATGAGCACCAGCAGAACTAGCGGGGCAACACGTACCAGCTATGCGTCACCTTTCGCCAACGGGAGCCAGGATAACTTCGCTCTTATTCGCGTGGTAGGGGTTGGCGGTGGCGGTTCAAACACGGTTCAGAGAATGATCAACTCGAAGATGCGCGGGGTGGAGTTTATCGCGATCAATACGGATGCCCAGGCGCTGGCCAACAACGACTCCTCGGTCAAAATTCAGATCGGCAAAGATACCACCCGCGGCCTAGGCTCCGGCGCCGATCCGGAGATCGGGCGGCATAGCGCCGAAGAAAACAAAGAGGAGATCTATGAGACCTTGAAAGGTTCGGATATGGTGTTTGTGACCTGCGGAATGGGCGGCGGCACCGGAACCGGCGCTTCGCCGTTTGTGGCTGAGATCGCCAAAGAACTGGGTGCTCTAACCGTTGGCGTGGTTACGAAACCTTTCTCATTTGAAGGCCAGCGTCGCCGGAAAGTGGCCGAGCTGGGCATTCAGGAGTTAAAGGAAAAAGTCGATACCCTGATTACTATTCCCAATGACCGGCTGCTCCAGGTAATTGATAAGAAGACCAGTCTCTTTGACGCGTTTGGCGTCGTCGATGATGTCCTACGGCAAGGCGTGCAGGGCATTTCCGACTTGATTACGCTGCACGGTATTATCAATGTGGATTTTGCCGATGTCAAAGCCATTATGCAAGACGCCGGCTCGGCACTGATGGGTATCGGACGGGGAAGCGGGGATAACCGGGCTATTGAAGCGGCGCGAACCGCTATTGAAAGTCCGCTTTTGGAGCTTTCTATTGACGGAGCGAAAGGAATTCTTTTCAATATCACCGGCGGCACCGACCTTGGCATGTACGAGATTGATGAAGCGGCCAAAGCCATTACCGAAGCGGCCGATCCGGACGCCAATATCATCTTCGGCGCTATCATTGACGAAGCGATGCAAGGCGAAGTCAAGATTACCGTAATCGCCACCGGCTTTGAAGGCGAGGCCGGCAAGCGGGAGCGGCGGTTTGGCACCATCAATACCCAGATGAACCATCTCGGCCAACCGAACTACGGTTTCACCAATAACTCAGGCGCCCAACCGGCGCCCGGTAATCAGCCGCAGGCGCAACCCGGACCAGGACAGCCGGTATACGAGCCACCCGCCGCGCCTCAGCAGATGCCAAGCCGGCAGACTCCGAATTACGAACCGAACCCTCGCGTAGAAGAAGAGCAGGACGAGCTTGATGTCCCGACTTTTATCCGCCGGAAACTGAAGTAAGGATACATTTCTCCGTCCGTATTTTTTGCTGTCGAACCGCCGGTTCGCTATAATACGATTATGCCTTTCGATCTGTTGAGCGAACTCACCCCGGATCAGTTGCAGGCGGTTACTCATACGACCGGGCCGTGTTTAGTGGTAGCGGGAGCCGGTACGGGCAAAACCAAGGTGATTACCCATCGGATCGCCTATCTGATTCTCCAACATATGGTGCCGGCTGAGCGGATTGTCGCTTTGACCTTTACCGATAAAGCGGCTCGGGAAATGGAAGACCGGGTCGACCGGTTGCTGCCGTACGGAGTAACCGGAACGGTTATTTCCACCTTTCACAGCTTCGGTGCCGATATCCTGAAACGGCACGCGTTTCTTCTTGGCCTTGATCCCGCCTCCCGGTTAATGACCGCCGCCGATGAGATTAGCTTTCTCCGGCAACATCTGGCTGAGCTGCCAACTAAGCTGTACAAACCCAGCAAGAATCCGGTGGAGTTCTTGCACGCCCTTACCCAGTTCCTCAGCCGGGCCAAAGATGAATGCCTGACACCGGATGAGATTATCGCTCAC
This sequence comes from Patescibacteria group bacterium, assembly GCA_018968785.1. Lineage (GTDB taxonomy): Bacteria > Patescibacteriota > UBA1384 > CAILIB01 > CAILIB01 > REEB54. The sequence goes on along the minus strand of JAGWZN010000003.1, from coordinate 6,963 downwards.
GCTAAAACATTGCGGAAAACCGCCGCTGATGACGCCACCGCCGAGCAGGCGGCTAAACTGGAAGAACTTGGACGGGTGTACGCTGCCGTAGACCGTCTGTACGCCGATGCCAGCGTCCTCTCCTACGGCGATCTGATTTATCAGGTTGTTAAACTGTTCCGTAACTTTCCATCGGCAGTAAAAGAAGAGCGGGAACGAGTATCTTATCTACTCATTGATGAGTTTCAGGACACAAACTACGCTCAAAGCGAAGTTGCGCGGTTACTGACCGGTCCGAACGGCAATATTATGGCGGTAGGAGACGACGACCAGGCTATTTACAGCTTTCGAGGAGCCAACATTAATAATATCTTGCATTTTCGAGAAACGTACCCCGGAGCCAAAGCTGTTCCCCTTACCGAAAATTTCCGCTCAACCCAGCCGATCCTAGACACGGCGTATGCCTTAATTCAACATAACAATCCAAACCGCCTGGAAGCACGCGAGTCGATTTCCAAGCGGCTCATCAGCCAACGCGTCGGCGGTTCGCTCCCAGAGCACTGGCACTTCGAGCGAAGCATCTTTGAGCAGCAGAAGGTAGCGGATACTATAAACGACTTACTCCGTTCCGGGCTGTATGAACCGGAAGATATCGCTATCCTCGTCCGCTCTCGGAGCCATAGCCACGGCATGGAGGCGGCCTTACAGAGCCGAGGAATTCCGTACCACTGTTTGGGTGATAATCGCTTCTACCATCAGCCACTGATCCAATCCGTACTGAGTTTCCTGCGTTTTCTTACTGATCCGGACAATAACCTTAATCTGTTCTATTGCCTGACCCATCCGCCGTTTCGTGTGCCGGAGCGGGTATTGCAGAAATACATGAACGCCTCCCGATACCAAACGGTCTCCTTGTATGAATACCTAGAGCAGAGTTCCAATCTGGACACCGATGTCACGGCCGCCCTACAGTATCTGCAGAAACTGATAACCGAATGCGGAGGATTGCAGACGTCTCAAGCGTTTCTCCATTTTATTCAGGATTCGGGGTTAACCGAGCAGATGAAGGAGGAAGGACAGAGCATGGATCTGTTAGCTACCCTGCATGAGGAGATTTCCGCCTATGAAACAGTGCGCGGAGCGTCCGGCGTTGCGGAGTATATTCAGTACCTGGATTATCTGTTAGCCAGTGAAGAAGAGATTACCTTGCAGCGCGACAACGATACGGCATCTCCCGGGGTACGGGTACTCACTATCCACAAAAGCAAAGGTCTGGAATTTTCGGTTGTTTTTGTCATGAGTATGGTACAGGGCCGATTTCCCGGTAAAAATTACGCCGATTCCTTACCGTTTCCTTATGAGATTACTCACAGCCATCTCAACCCAACCGAGAACAAGGAGGAAGAGGAGCGTCGCCTGGCGTATGTCGCCTTTACCCGGGCCAAAGAGCGGCTATATCTGACTTCCAGCGAACTGTACGAGGAGCGCAAAACTCCGGCAAAAGTATCACAGTTTGTAATAGAAGCGCTGGGCGCCAGCTCCCAGCCACAAAGGGGGAAAGAGGCACCGCTTCCGTTACCTACCGGCAGGACCGGTAAGAAAGAGGGTCAGCGGTATCAGCCGCCGACTTTTTCGCCTTCCGCTCTGGAAAACTACATGAGCTGTCCCAAGAAGTACGAGTATCAGTACGTGCTAAACGTAAAGGCGCCGGCTAGTCATTTTGCGAATTTCGGCATCTCCGTCCACGAAACGTTGCGGAAGTGGTGGGAAGCGCGCCGCAACGGAAAAGACGCGGATATCGACACCCTGTACCGTGAATCCTGGATCAGTGGCGGTTATGAAAATAAGCGACATGAGCATGAACGGTTTCAGGAAGGTTTGGAGATGTTAAAACGGTACGAGGAGCGTCATCGGGACGAACCGATTAAGCCGGTGGCATTGGAACAGTCATGTAAAATCCGGCTGGAAGAAGGAATCGTATTAAACGGGAAGATCGATCGCGTCGACCTACTTCCCGACGGGAAGTATAAAGTGATAGACTATAAAACCGGAGAGAGTGTGAAAAAATCCAAGGATCTGGCCGATGACATCGCGCTCGGCAGTTATGTCTTAGCGCTGACTCAGCAGCGCCGTACCGTGGAGGAGGTGGAGATCCAGTATCTGATGAAAGACGAGGCCGTAACGCTTAAGCAAGCCGATCTGGATCTCACCGCCGTGCAGGCGAAAGTAAAAGAGACCGTTACCCGGATCCGGGCCGATATCGAGCGAGGCGAATTTACCCCCACTCCCAGCTTAAATACCTGTCAGTACTGCGATTACCGCGATATCTGCCCCTTCCGGTACCGGAAAGGATAAACAATAACCCCGCTTCATGGAAATAACCGTCTTACTGGTCATTATCGCGATTCTCATACTCCTGATCGCCGTTTTAATGTACCGACTGATTGGCGACAGAAGCGGACCGGAACGGTTGCAGGCGGCAATCCAGCAGTTGCAGCAGCAGCAAGGCCAGCAGTTGCAGCAAACCACCAGCCTGGTACTGCAGCAGATGACGCGGCAACAGGAAGCGCAAGACCGGAGCAGCCAGATGGTGCACACCCGGCTGGATCACGCCACCAAGGTAGTGGCGGATGTCCAGGGCAAGCTGATGCAGTTAGAAGAAGCCAATAAACGTATTTTTGACCTGGGAAAGGATATTTCCAGCCTTCAGAGGATTTTACAGGCTCCCAAACTGCGCGGAGGCATGGGGGAGATCTGGCTGGCCGAACTGATCGCGCAGATTATTCCGGCTGGACATTTTAAGATGCAGTACGGGTTCAAAAGCGGAGAGGTTTGCGATGCCGTAATCTTCTTACGGGACGGCCTACTGTTACCAATCGATTCGAAATTCAGCCTGGAAAACTTTGTGCGGATGGTGGAAGCGGAGGAGGATCAGAAAGCGCCGTTTAAACGGCAGTTCATGCAGGATATGAAAAAACGGATTGATGAGATCGCTAAAAAATACATTTTGCCCGGGGAGGGAACCCTGGATTTCGCGTTCATGTACGTCCCGGCGGAAAATGTGTATTATCAGGCGTTCATCCAGGATGAGGATGACCTCCATCTGCTCAGCTACGCGTTTGGTAAACAGGTCATACCGGTTTCTCCTAGCAGTTTCTACGCCTATCTTCAGGTAATTTTCTTTGGTTTGCGCGGTTTGGAGATAGAAAAAAGCGCGAAAGAGATTCAGAAAAACCTGACCGGACTGCAAGGAGAGTTCGGACGGTTTAGGGAACAGTACGAGAAAATTGGCGTCCACTTACGCCATGCCGCCCAAAGTTACGACCAGAGCGATAAGCGGCTGGGGCAGGTTGAGCAGAAATTCATGCGCATTACTTCCGTGGAACAGACGTTATTAGAAGAAGAGCCGGCCGCTCCTCTCTTGGTCGATGAAAACTGAGTACACCGTTTCGCCGAGTGACGCGACCGTTCGTTTAGATCGGTTTTTGCGGCAGCAGGCGCCGCAACACAGCCGCGCTTATTTGCAGCAGTTAATTGATCGAGAACTAGTAACGGTCAACGGCGCCAGCAAGAAAGCCCGTTATCCGGTCAAAGCGGGGGAGCGGATCCAGGTTGATTTTCCGGATATCCAGCCGTTTCCGACTGCCGCCGCGATGCCGCTCGACATTATATATGAGGATAATGACCTGCTCGCCATTAACAAACCGGTCGGGATGACCGTCCACCCGAACTCGACTGAAGATCAGGGCACTCTGGTTCAGGCATTGCTGGCACACGCTCCCGAGATTGTAAACGCGGTGTATGATCCGGAGTCAGCGATCAGCCGGATGCGACCGGGAATTGTACACCGGCTTGATAAAGATACCGGCGGTGTTATTCTAGCCGCAAAGACACGGGAGGCGCTGCTCAATCTGGCTAAACAGTTTCATGACCATACCGTGCAAAAATGCTATCTCGCCCTGGTGCACGGTGAGATAACGGAGGATCAGACCATCCACACAGTGATCGCCCGCAAACACACCGGCGACGGTCGGATGGGTGCCCGGCCGCTCAGTAACCCGGGAAGGGAAGCGATTACCCATATCCATCCGGTACGGACGATCCGGTACGGCCGGGATGTCGCCACCGTCATTGAATGCCGAATCGAAACCGGGCGAACTCACCAGATTCGTGTACACTGCAAGTATATCGGTCACCCGGTTATCGGCGATCCATTATATACCAACAAGCCGGCTTCCGCTTTGAGTAAACGACTGAATGTCACACACCAGTTACTCCATGCCAGCCGAATCACGTTCCGCCACCCAAAGAGCGGAAGAGAGATTAGTTTGGAGAGTCGGGGATTTGAGCACGGCATTCCTTTTGACAACCATCCGGCCACCTGATACCGTATGTATGAGGGGCTAGCAAATGGCTCTTTTTCTGTATGCATTCCTCATATAAAGACCGGGTACGGGTCACGATCTCCCTCTCACGCGCCACTGCCGAACAGATTGACGAATTGGTAGACGGGGTGCGTATTCGCAATCGATCCCATGCCATTGAAAGCCTGGTTAACGAAACGCTGGAACTAATCCAGGTTAAACAGGCGGTTATCCTGGCCGGCGGCCAGCAGGCGGTCAAGCGGATTCCCGCGATCAGCCGTAGCCTGGCCCTGCTGAAACAGTACGGTATTTTTGATATAATTATTGCGGTGGGGTATCTGGGAGAGCGGATTAAGAAGGAGATCGGCACCGGGGAAGAGCAAGGTTTGACCATTCAGTACAGCGAATCGGAGCTGGGAACGGGCGGAGCGTTGTTGCAACTGAAGAATAAACTAAAGCAGACCTTTCTGGTCTTTAATATCGACCATCCGGTTGATATCGACCTGAAGAATCTGCTGAAGTTTCACCGGGAGCATCAGCCGATCGTTACCCTGGCCACTCGTTCGCTGCGGGAGTTGAGCGGTATCTATGTGGTTGAACCGAAAGTTTTCTCCTTTATCCCGTCCGGATTCTGTATGCTGGAAGAGACGGTATTTCACGAACTAACCAGCCAAGGCAAGCTGCTTTCCTATCCGATACTAACCGATTATAAGCGCGAGCGAACCGATAAATCATAACCAACCATGATACGCCGTAACCTTTGGATCAAATTCGTTCTTATCCTCATTTTAGCCGCCGCTGCCGGGTACATCAGCTGGCCGTCCACTCAGGCGTTGCAGATCGGTAGTTGGTACCGGAACATCGCCCTCCAGGAAGGACTCGATTTGAAAGGGGGTGCTCATCTGATATATCAGGCCGATGTCAGCAAAATCGAGAAACAAGATGTCACCGCCGCCATGAACGGGGTGCAGCAGGTGATTAGCGACCGGGTTAACGCGTTGGGGGTCAGTGAGCCGGATATCCGCCTGACCTCCATTGGCAGCGCGCCAGCCATTATCGTCGATCTGCCCGGTGTTACCGACATCAGCAAGGCAAAAAGCATTATCGGATCGACGGCCAAATTGGAGTTCCGGGATGAAACCGGCAAGGTCGTCTTGGAAGGCAAGGATCTGGTGCCCGGAGGCGCCAGCGCCGCTCCGGCTCAGACAGCCGCCGGCCAACCGGCCGCGGCCGGCAACTCCTGGCAGGTCAACCTTAATCTGACCGCTGAAGGCAAACAGAAGTTTGCCGATGCCACCACCGCCAATGTCAACAAGCCGATCGGTATTTATTTGGATAATCAGCTCATCTCCAATCCGGTAGTTTCCGGACCAATTACGGATGGCCAGGCCGTTATTACCGGTAGTTTTACCGCCCAACAGGCGAAGGACTTTGCGCTGCAGCTGAACTACGGCGCGCTACCGGTGCCGATTTCTCTGGTGCAGGAACAAACGGTGGGAGCCAGTCTGGGAAGCGACGCGATTAACCAAAGTCTAATGGCCGGTTTAATTGGGATTACCCTTATCTTCCTTTTCATTATCGCGTATTACCGCTGGTGCGGGGTGGTAGCCACCTTGGCGCTGATTCTGTACGCGCTTATTAATATCGCGCTGTACAAGCTGCTGCCGGTCACGCTCACGCTGGCGGGAATTGCCGGGTTTATCATCTCGATGGGAATCGCGATTGACACTAATATTCTGACTTTTGAACGTTTGAAGGAGGAGCTGCGGCTCGGCAAGCCGATGGCGGTGGCGATTCAAGAGGCGTTCCGGCGGGCTTGGACCAGCATCCGAGACTCGCATATCTCCGGCCTGATTTCCGCTACCGTGATTTTCTTCTTTGGAACCGGCGGCGTGCGAGGGTTCGCGGTTGTCTTAATTATCGGCACCTTGCTCAGCCTGTTTTCCGCTATCTCCGTGACCCGGACCTGGATGCTGCTGTTAGCCGGCAGCCGGTTGCAGAAGTTGCTTAATATCGCTAAAGAATAAGCCGCCATGGAAACCCCACATAGACACTTTAATATCATTGGCACCCGAAGAAACTGGTATCTGCTTTCGACTTTTCTTATCCTACCAGGTATAGTTTCGCTTTTTGTTTGGGGTCTGCCGGTCGGGATCGACTTCAAAGGTGGCACACTTCAAGATCTGCATCTTAACCAGAACCGGCCGGCAATTGAACAGCTCCGATCGGATCTCAGTTCTCTGAAAATCAGCGATCTGTCCGTTCAAACCAGCGGAAACCAGGATGTTCTCATCCGTTTTCCGGACCAGGCGAAACAAAAGCCGCGCGAAATAGGGGATAGTATCGTTTCGAAGTTGAAACAGCAGTATCCGACCGTTTCCGAGGTGAGTTTTGAGAATATCGGCGGATCGGTTGCCAGCTCCACCACTCAGAAAGCGGTGTGGGCGGTCATTATCGCGTCCGCCGCCATTATTCTGTTTATTGCCTGGTCGTTCGCTTCAGTACCGAAGCCGGCCTCTTCCTGGCGGTTTGGCGTTACCGCTATTCTCGCCCTGGGTCATGATATTCTGTTTGTAATTGGAGCTTTTTCTCTAATCGGCCACTTCTTTGCCGGAATCGA
>JAGWZN010000120.1 GCA_018968785.1 Patescibacteria group bacterium | reverse complement strand
GCGAGCGAAACTGTCTTTCGTTTCGCTGGCTCTTCTTTTGTTAGCCAACCCGCCCCCCGTCTTCCGCCGCACCTGTCTGGCGGCTATTCGGGCGGCAGGGAGAGGAGACCAGATGTGAAAAGTGTAGTGCGGTCAGAAATCTCTCCTTCTACTGTACTAACATGGCGTCGCCAAAAGAGTAAAACCGGTATCTGAGCCGAATCGCCTCCGAATAAATCCGGTGTAGCTCGGCTATCATTTCCGTTTCAGCGCGAACCGGCCCGGTATTCTCCGCGCTATTTCCTAAAAACGCGGCGAGCAGCAGAAGCAGCGATGAGCGGGGCAGATGAAAGTTGGTGAGGAGCAGGTTGGCGGTATGAAACGCGTATCCCGGATAGATAAACAGTTGGGTCGATAGCCAGCCCGGATTGATCCGGTTTGACGAGAAATGCGATTCGAGCGTGCGGATCGAGGTAGTGCCGACTGCCAGGATCGGCCGATTTTGATGAAGGGCGGCAGTGAGCCGGTCGGCTGTCTCCGGAGGGATAAAAGTTGACTCGGAATGAAGAGTGTTATCCTCGACTCTCTCTTTGCGGAGCGGCAGAAAGGTGCCAATGCCGACGTGCAGCGTTATCTCTTCCCAGCCGAAACCGGCCGCTTTCAATCCGGCGATTAACCCGGTAGTGAAGTGAAGTCCGGCAGTGGGCGCGGCGGCTGAGCCAAGCGGACGGGCGTATACGGTTTGGTACTCGTCAGCTGAAGTTACGGGCGCGGTGATATACGGCGGTATCGGAGTGTGTCCGAACCGAGCAAACGCCTCTTCTACGGTTGGTAGCTCCGTATGAAACCGAAGAAGATAGGTGGTAATGCCGGGGCTGTCGGTCTTTTCCAGTAGTTCGGCAGACAATGGCGCGGGTGCGAAGGAAAACCGGCTACCGATGGGTATATTACGACCCCTTATCAAGCAGTGATACGTATTGTCCCGCTCCTTTTCCAGGACGAGTACTTCGACCTTTTTACTGCCGACCACGCCATACAATCGCCCCTGGCGAACCTTGCTGTTATTAACCGTCAAAACCGTTCCCGCCGGCAGGAATGAGCCAATATCGGCAACGGTGGAATGGGTTATCTCTCCGGTCTGTCGGTTGTAGACAAGCAGCCGAGCCTGGTCGCGCGGATCGGCCGGATGTTGGGCAATGAGATGAGAAGGTAAGTGAAAATCAAACTCCTGGAGGCGCATCGGTGGGAGTAGAGGTAGGCGCGGGAGCGGGATTGGTGGGCGGTTCGGCCGGAGGCGGCGTGCCGGATGGACCAACCGGAGCAGAGGAACCGGGTGTGCGGCGAATATCGTTTGGCATCATGGCGCCGACATTACGCAACTCCTCCAGACTTTCAATCGGACAGTTGTTAATAACGCCGATAGTAGGTGTTGACGGCACCCGGCTGGTTTCCGGATCATTTTTCTTGGCTTGCTCGGAAAGACTGAGGGTGAGGGCCGCCACTTCCCGCGGGTAACGAATGTTCTCCATCACGAAGTTATCGGCGGTACCGGCAGTCTGGATAAACACGGTTCCGTAGTTAAAAACGCTTGGGAGTAGACCGTTGACACTGGAGGTGACATCCTCAATCTCTTCCAGTTGCAGCTCAGAGATGCGGCGGCTGAAAATCTGCTCTTGGTCGATATTGACCAGGCGTCGGTCAGTGACAATGACAATGGTGTAGTAAAAGTTAAAGATCAGTATAAAGAAGATTAACAGGGCAAACAGCTGGGCGCCGTTTAAGATGGCTAAACCGATCTGGGCCAGCGGGATATCGTTAGCCGGCACCATACCGTTCAGCAGCAAATACTCCAGAAAGAAAAGGAAGGCGAAGATGACGAGAAACACCAGGAAAGTCGGTAGGAACGCCACAAAATACGGCCGGGCAAAGACGAAAACCGGCTCGTTTGCTTCCTGACCGGGAAAGGAGTGGAGAATGTCGTTCATCCGCCGGAAAATGAGGTGGATATAATCAGAAAAGAGGCGATGACATCGACAACGAATAGGGTGGCGAACAGGGCAAGAAACAGACCGGTTTTATCATCCTTAAACCGGTAGCGCGTATAGCTGACCATAATAAAAACGGACAGGAGAGCAAGAATGAGAACAATGGCTCCGTAAATGAGTAAGGCGGTGGCGGTGCTGTTCATGTCGTTATTATACAAGAGACAACGGAAAACCGAAATGCCTTTTCGCGTTTTCAGTTAAGACTCGGCCGCGGGGGGTGCGGCTCAGGAAGCCGATTCTCAGTAAATATGGTTCGATGACGTCTTCAATCGTCTCCGCCTCTTCTCCGGTTGCGGCGGCCAAGGTATCCAAACCGACCGGACCGTCCTGGAAATGAGTGTGCATAGTGGTAATAAGCAGGTGGTCGGTGATATCCAGCCCCAGGCGATCAATATGCAGACGGTTCAGCGCTTTTTCCGCGTCATTCTCGGTGATTTCGGTCAACCGTTTAACCTGACCGTAATCCCGGACGCGGCGAAGCAGCCGGTTGGCAATCCGGGGAGTTTTACGAGAGCGACCGGCGATATGGGCGAGGGCGGTATCGGTCACGCGCATGCCCAGCAAATCGCTGCTGCGGCGCAAAATCCGCGCCAGTTCGTCATCCTCGTAATACTCCAGCCGGTGAATATGCCCGAATCGGTCACGGAGCGGTTGGGAGAGAGAACCGGCTCGGGTGGTGGCACCGACCAGGGTAAAGGCGGGCAGATCCATTCGGATACTCCGGGCACTCGGCCCTTTCCCAAGGATAATATCTAAACAGTGATCTTCCATAGCCGGATACAGTACTTCTTCCACTGTCCGCTGCAGCCGGTGTACTTCATCAATAAACAGAATATCGCCCGGCTGGAGACCGGTCAGAATGGCGGCCAGGTCACCGGCTTTGCTGATCGCCGGACCGGAGGTGATCCGGATGGTGGTGCCCATCTCTTTGGCAATGATGTGGGCGAGCGAGGTTTTACCCAGTCCGGGCGGGCCGTACAACAGAACATGGTCAAGGGATGAACCACGCTCCTTGGCGGCTTGAAGCGCAATGCTCAAACTGTCTTTCAGGTTCTGCTGGCCGACATACTCTTTAAGGGTTTCCGGCCGGAGGGTGCGTTCGACCGGCTCTTCTTCTTGGAGGCTGTTTGGCGTAAGTAGGGAATTTTGGTCAGACATGTTTTCATACTAGCATAAAATTATCCTGATACTGAAGTATGAAAAAGTATGAAGTTTGGGTAAGAAATGAAAAAAACGACTGTGGAAGTTGAC
>JAGWZN010000119.1 GCA_018968785.1 Patescibacteria group bacterium | reverse complement strand
AAAAGGAGAACTTTCAAGCATGCTGACGCCTCTCCCAACTGCCAGTCCCCAGCCGCAGGCAAGCACGCTGCCCTTGGATGCGCATACAAAAGATGCCCCTGTTTCCGCGCACGTTGCCCCACAGCGCGATATCAGGGCCCTTGCCGAACAGTTAGTGCTCCAGCGCTTCGGCGAGGGGCAATTCCCGGCCTTCAGCGCAATCGTCGAGCGCGAGTCGGGATGGAGAACGGACGCCGCCGAGCAATCGACGGGGGCATACGGACTGGGCCAGGCATTGCCTCCGGAGAAAATGGCCGCTTATGGGGAGGATTGGCAAGAGAATCCGGAAACCCAGATCCGCTGGATGCTGGACTACATCGCAGCCAGGTACGGAAGCCCTAGCCAAGCCTGGGATTTCTGGCAAGCACACCGCTGGTACTAACCCGTTGCTTATCTTATAAAAAGACGCTACAACCACAATGCCCTTCATCGTGCCGGTCCCTGATGCCGAGGGCATCAGGAAGACCAAGGAAATCTATCTCCGGAAATTCAACCGGACGCTCTCCGACCAGGAGGCGTATGAGATCCTGGGTAGGGTGATGCGGTATCTTTTCCTAATCAATAACCCGTGCTACGTTACGGACTCTACACCCGAAAATCCGACGACGACAAATCGGTAACCGAGAAGTCGATCGGCGAACAGCGCCAGGAACTTGAGAAGGTCGTCGCCCGCGACGGCCTAAGGCTCCTTGTCACTTGGGAAGAGAGCAAGTCGGCCAAGATTCCCAACCGCCGAGTCGATTACAAAGAAATGATCAAAATGATCGAACGCGGACGGCTCGACGGCATCCTCTGCTGGCACATCAACCGTCTCGTCCGGAATATGGAGGAGGGTGGCAAGCTGGTCCAAATGCTCGTCGAGGGGAAAATTAAAGAGATCCGTACACCGCACGCCATCTACCGGCCGGGAGACAATATCCTGCCGATTGTCATAGAGGCGGCCTCCGCCACCCAGTACAGCCTCGATCTCACCAATACGGTCAACCGCTCGATGGAAGGTAACTTTAGAAACGGCGGCTGCAACTACAAGGTCCCGCACGGCTACCGCAACGAGCGCGACCCGATGAATCTTAAGAAAGGCATCGTCGTGAAGGATGGTGAACGCTTCGTCCTGATTCGCAAGGCCTGGGAGCTGATGCTTACCGGATCCTATACGGTTGCCCAGGTTACCGATCTCCTGAATAACGTCTGGCTTTTCCGTTCCAAACCGACCAAGAAGAAGTTTGGCAAGCCTCTGACCTACTCGGCCGCCCATAAGATGTTTCAGAACCCGTTCTACGCAGGCTATGTCCGCTACAAAGGCGAGATCGCCAAGGGGAACCATGAGCCGATGGTAACCGTGGAGGAGTTCAACCAGGTGCAGAAGTACTTCACGGGCAACACCTACCAGAAAGCTTCGGAGATCGGCGAGCCGATGGCTTATACCGGGCTTATGCGCTGCGCCTACTGTGGCCACCAGGTCACTGCCGAGCGCAAAGTTATCAGGAGCCATGGCAAGGTTTGGGAAAACTACCACTGCTCGGACACTCGGCGGGAGTGTACCAAGCAAGGCATGGGCAAAGATAAAGTAGAAGAGCAAATCGTCAAAGCCTTGGAGGAAATCACCATCGACCCGGAGCTGTGCCAGGCTGCCCTGGAGAACATCGTGCGGGACCTCGATTCCCAGAGCGGCCAGGTGCAGACGCTCTATTCCCAGCAAAATAAGACGCTCGAGGAGATCGAGGTAAAGCTAAACAACCTAGCCGACATGTGGATCAGCGGCCTCATGACCGACACAGACCTCTACAAGCAGAAGGAAGAGCAGCTAAAGCGGGAAAAGAACCGATCCATCCTGAATGTGGACAAGTGCAGGCAAGAATTGGAAACCATGCGGGCCAACGCGATGGCCGCCGCCAACTACGTCATCTTCGCCCGCGACACCTTCATGGTGAGCGGCCCAGAGCGAAAAAGAGAGATCGCCCACGCCCTGGGAATCGAGTATAAGTTCTATGGCAGGGAGAAGAGAATCACCGTCGATCCGCATCCGTTATTGGTAGAAATAGTCAAATTTGCCCGAAAAATGGAAGAAAATTCTGAGCCGTTCGCACCAGCAGAAATCGGGTATGGAAAAGAAAAAACAGGTACCTTTGTACCTGCTCTTTCCTCTGGTGGACCCTACCGGGATCGGACCGGTCACCTCCTCGGTGCAAACGAGGTGCTCTACCAGATGAGCTAAGGGCCCGCGTTATCAGCGCATGTTTCTCAACTACCGAATATACCAGCTTTGACCCCAACAAGCAAACCGCCCATCCCCATCTTGGAAAAGAGTTCAGGAACCGCTTCCAGAAGTCGATTATAGCTCTGCCTAATCTCTCCTAATCTTAAAATAAATTGACAGCTGAGATAAGCCTGTGAAAAAGTATAGTTACCTAATTTAATTATTAATCTAAAGAGAATTATGAGAATCTCTTGGAAGAAATTTTTGGTTGCTACCCTGGTAATTGCGGTAGCGGTTTTATTGAACGGTGCCCATTTTAGTTGGAAAGGATTCCAGCCTTTGAATGTTCCGAAGGCATACGCCGGTAATATCACCACCGCCGGTTGGAACCTCAGTTCCGACACGCTCTCGGCAACCGGGGTAACCTATACCCATACCTTTACCACCGCGACGGCAATGACCGGCGGCGGTACCATTACCATTGAACTGCGCACGCCGCCCGGACCGTCGGTGCCGCTTCCGGATTTCTCCGCTTCAACAACCGGCGCCGGCAGCACAACCGGCCTCTCCGGCCTAACTCCTTCCATATACTGGTCCGGCTCCGCGGTTAGCCTAACGCTTACCACTTCCACTACCATTCCAGCCGGTTCGGTAACGGTCGCCTTTACCAATGTTACCAATCCTAGCCAAGGCGCGGTATTACAAACTAATACTTCTACCGCCAGCACCAACGGCACCGCCTTGGACGGCACCAAGTTCAGTGCTACCCCTAACGGCACCCTGGTCATCGGCCCGGTAGTTTTGAGCGGACAGATTACCGATTCGAGTACAGGCAATCCGGTAGCTGGCGTGCCTCTGCAAATTCATACAATGAACGGTAACGGCGCTTTCCAGCAGACCTATACCGATTCGCACGGCAATTATCAGTTTGTCGGCGTTCCAGCAGGCGCTGATTACGTGCTAGAGATGCGCATCGATCAACTTGATCCCAATAACACCAACACCGCCACCGTCAGTCAGTACGTCGCCTTTAACCCGGTTAATGTCACCATTACCA
>JAGWZN010000118.1 GCA_018968785.1 Patescibacteria group bacterium | reverse complement strand
AGAAGCAAGGTACAATTTGCCAGATCAGAATAAGCGAAGGGAATGTATAGCGAAAAGATTAAGAGGCCGGCAATGTTCATCCAAAAGGTGGTGCTATAGGCACCGAGCCTACGGGAGCTAATTACCCCAAATACATCACCGAATCCCCAGAAGAAAACAGAGGCGAAAGCTAAAGAAATTGGGTTCATATAGCTAGGAGTTACGCGTTTGTATAGATTTCAAGGAAAAGCCGAGTACCGGACTAAGGCGTACACGATAGTACGGTGAAGGAGGAACGGAGGGTTTGACGCAGAAATATGCCAAACGCGTAACTCCTATAGTTAATAGTCGATACTCTTTCTCGCGATCACGCCCATATCATACGGATGCTTCACCTTCACCATTTCGGTCACCAAGTCGGCTCGATCGATCAGGCCGGGCAAGGTATCGGCATGGCGGCCGGTTAGCACCAGATCCACATCCTCCGGCTTCCGGTCGATTAAAGCGAGAAGCGTTTCCAGAGGCAGTAATCCGCCGACAACCGTGCCGATAATTTCATCTAATATCACCACGCCGTATTGGTTACTCTCCACCTTTTGCTTCGCCAGCTCGAAAGCGGCGGCGGCGGCTCGCCGATGCTCTTCCGGGGGCAGTTTATCACCGAGAATCTGATAAAACCCCTTCCCGGCCTGCGTGAACTCCACATAATCAGCCAGACCTTCAAACCCCGCCTTTTCACCGGTGAACCACGTCTTGACGAACTGCACGATCGCCACCCTCCGTTTGTAGCCGGCGGCGCGGACCGCGAGGCCTATTGCCGCCGTTGTCTTCCCTTTACCTTCGCCGGTGTAGATAATCACCAGACCTTTCCGGCTCGCGGTTAGTTTCGCCATATCTTACTTTCGATATCAAATCTCACAACTGCCGCCCGCGCACGCCAGCTCCTTCTTCGCCTCGGTTTCATCCGACTGCTCGTACGACACAATCTTGGAAAAATCGATACCGTGAAACCGTTCGGCCAACTCCTCATAGGTTTTTTCATCGATCGGTTCGTACGGAGCCAGCTCGTAGACGTGATTATCGCGAGGCAGGAAGGACAAGCCTCCGATAATATCCCAATGGCTGTACAGCCAGTTCGCCACTTCCACCCATTCGTCATCCCCAATCGAGATGGTAACCGACGGATTATGCTCCGTATAGTTCTCCTTTACCATCCGCCAGTACTCCAACTGCTCAATCGCGGTCAGGTCATCGCGGTAAACCGACCCTTCCGGCGCCTTCACCGGGAACTCCAGTACATACGTTACCGCGGTATCGGCCGACTGCCCCACCTCCGGATGGTAGGGCACCCCCTGATCACGCAGCATTTTAAAGAGGGTGTCGGTGGCGGAAATACGGATGCGGCGAATGTAGTACGGCGCGTGGCGGGGATGCATACCGGAAGCACAGTCGACGGTTTGCGATACGGTGCCGCTCGGCTTGACGCAGGTGATAGCCGTGGAAGCGTTCACCCCAAACCGCTTGGCATAGTTCCGGTTCGCCTTAATCGCCTCCTCCTTCAGATCGGCCATCACCTTCTCGTTCCGCACCGCCGGGCAGTCCCATTGGCCGGTAATCGACACGCCCAGCAGCCGCTCCGCCTCACAGTGTTGCTGCCATTCTTTGGAAAGATAGGGAAAATTGGTTAAGCTGGACTGATAAGTCCCCAACAGGGTAGCCAGGCGGATTTTGCGGGCCAGGGTCGCCGGAGTATCTTCCTTGCGAGCCACCACTTCCGACAGATTACAAAACTGTTTAGACTGCAGGATAATCTCGCCGCACGGATTGGTGCCGAGCTGACCGACGACATGCTCGCCGCTGGCGTCAAAATACCCCTTGAGCGCTTCCTTGCGCCGCTTCGGCAGTGTCTTCGCCAAACCGCCCCGATTAAAGATACCTCGCTCGCCGCTCCCGGACTTCATTAACGCCAGCCACTCCTCCATGAACTCGGTATTGGTCGGTTTGGTGTGATACACCGCCGAGTTGTTGGCCAGGCTGCGCTGCGGTTCAGTCAGATAAAACTGGCCGTTTTTCGCGTCGCGGATTTCGTCATCATCCAGATCGGACAGCGAGATCATGGCGCTGCGGCGCACGCCGCCGGAAACCACGCACTCGCCAATCATGCAGATAATATCGTGCACATCCAGATTGGTCAGCCGCTTCCCCTGACGGGCCAGCATTTTCTTACGGGTGAAATCCAGCAGCCGATGGAGCGGATCCGGTCCGGAACTTTTGCCGCCCATTGTTTTCAGCCGGGCGCCGGCCGGGCGCAGTTGGGAGTAATCAAATTTAACATCCTCGCCTTTCGCCCAGGTTTTCATACCGATGATCAGCGCGTCACACCACCCTTCTTTGCTGTCGGGCACTACGAAGACCGCTGGCTGCTTACCTTTCTGAAAGCCGATCTGCGGCAACTTCTGCACGTTTTGGCTTTCTACCGACCAGCCGGCGCCCGTACCGCACAGGGAGACATACATAATTTCGGCGATATCTTCAAATGACTCCGGCGCGATGTAGGAACAGTTATACACGCAGACATTGGTCGCGTCGGCCGCCTTCCCGGCAAACTGCAGCAGCCGCATGGACGGCATGATCTCCTGGCGCAGAATCGCTTCCCGCACCTCGGCGTACTCTTCCGGTTTGAGTTTATCGCCCAGATTCTTTTTCATGTAGTTAATGTACCGGTCGATCGTTTCGATCCAGGTTTCGCGGCGGCCTTCCTCTTCAATCCAGCGGGCGTAGCTGCGGTAGAAAATAAATTCGCCCAGCGAGTTGCGGAAATACTGACGACTATCCGCCACTAACTTCTTTACGTGCTCCGGCACGTTGGTGCCTTCCCGGCTGATCCGCAGGCGGGTACGCTCTTCGCGGTATAAGATGTAGGCTTTGGCGGTTTTGACGTATTCGCTTAGAATAAGCTCTTTCTCCACCGTATCCTGAATACCCTCGACGGTCGGAATGAACGTCTTAAACTTCTTGGTTATCCTCACCAGATCCGCTAAAACTTTATTAGCCACCATGGCCGCTTCTTCCCGGGATCCTTCCTCGGTTTGCAGCATCGCTTTATAAATGGCGTTCACAATCCGTTCGAAATCAAACGGGACAATTTCACCGTTGCGCTTCTGAATTCTTTTGACAATAGTGGTCACCGGACTGATGGACACGGCCGGAACGGTGGCGCTGGCGGTAGGCATAAACTCCTCCTCTTAAGGCTTATGATTCTTGTTCTTGAGTAAGGTTCGCAGTTCCTGCTGGAACGATTCGATATCGGCAAACGA
>JAGWZN010000117.1 GCA_018968785.1 Patescibacteria group bacterium | reverse complement strand
ATACGACTTTTTCGAGAGTTAGTCAATAAAGTCCGTAGCCTCTTGCCGTCAGTGTATATTAAGATTGACATAAGATGGTAGCTCTGCTATGGTACCGCTGTCTTAAGTAGAAGCATGAGATCTAACATTTCAACCTCAAGCCGTCAGGATGGTGAGCGGATGCTAGCTACGATCACCGGTTTTATCCAGCAGAAGGTGCAAGATAGGTCGGTGCTGATCGGGCTCTCTGGAGGTATCGACTCATCCTTATCCTGTGCCTTGGCGGTGCGGGCGCTCGGTCGGGGGCGGGTGAAGTCACTTATCGTTAAGAATATGCAGTACACGGAAAAGCACCTAGCTGTGGCACGGCGTTACACCAAGCGGCTCGGTGTCGAGGTGATTGAGATTAATACCGATCCAGTGCGCAATGCCGTACTAAACCATATTCCGTTTGTAGGTGAGGGCCTGCGGGAGGTGGCGACGGTTGATGCCCGGATTACTGACCTCGTGCTCCGCACGGCAGCCAGCTGCCTTAACCTCATATATCTTGGCAGTATTAACGGTACCGAGCGGCTAACCGGCTGGTATCCAAAAGGGGCGCTCTTTGGTGACTACTGTCCGATCGGCGGCCTCCTGAAGACCCAGGTTAAGCAGTTAGCCTACCGCCTGGATCTTCCCGCTCAAATAATTGAAACAGTTAGTGAAGACGCCGGGCATATCTGTTCCGGCTGCGGTGAGTTACCGGAGTTTCGCGGGATCGCCTATGCCGACCTGGACAAGATCCTGCTGGCGCACGAAACCGGGAATATTGCCCGGGTTATTACGGAAATACCGGATGTGACGATCAAGATGGTGTTGAAGCGCATCGAAGCGGTTGGCCACAAAGAGCGAGTGTTTTGCGAGTATCCGGTGATAAATGAGAAAGTAGCGGTATGAACGCGGATCAGGTTTACCGAGAGCTGCAACAGCGGTTTGGTGCGCAGAAGAAGAACGGCCTCTGGCCGACGGCGTTAGCGGATCCGGATCTGCAGCATGCCCATGTTAATAGCCTTATTGCATTTTCTCTCTGCATATCGGGACATGCAGAAGAGGGGAAAGCAGTAATTGCAGCGCTCTTTGCCTCGTCTCTGCTCCATCCGGTACATCTATCCCGATGATAATGCTCTCTACGGTATATGTCTTAAAATGCTCGGTAGGGAGAATGAGGCGATAGCCCATCTGGAGCGATTACGCACCTCAAGCCTCTATGATCCTGAGCGACATGTATTTCGCTATAGCCTGGGTGAAGAGGGAGAGGAGTGGGTTTCGAGCTATAAAAATAACCTTGCTCAGGCGGTGTTTGCCTATTGCGGAGTAGGGATCGCGCCGTATAAGCAGGAGAATGAGGTGGTTTATTCAGATTCGTTAGCGTTTGGAATGTGCAAAGAGGGGATAAGACGGCTGGTACCCGGAAGACAGTATTGGGGAATCTTGCCCATATTCCCTCCCCGATGTTGGCCCAATCTGATATAGTTCAAGTATAAACAGCTAGACTGGCCAGCTCTTTCTATGCCCAAACGGCGTTTTCCCACTACTCGTACGATCGGACTTATCCTGGTTGCCCTCCTGGGGGTGACTGCGCTAGCCGCCACCATCATCCAGGCCGCCTACCCAAACACCCGCCTGCCGCTCCAAGTGAATATTGGGGGCGTATCCTACAGCAAGCTTCCCAAGACTGAAGCGGGGCGGCCAAGCTGACTTCTTTCCTTAAGCCGCTCTCCCTGACCCTGCACGGCTCCATTCTCACCATCCAGCCTGAAGAAGTTGGAGCCCGGGTGGATACCCAAAAAACCCTGGCTCAGATCCCGGATATTCCGCTCTCCCGCTGGCTCCGAAGGCGATACCGTTGCCGATAAGGTGGGACTTCTTCAAGATGGCACCTTAAACGATGTGGGAATTGTCTACGGCCAGCACAGTACCTATGTCCTCAGCGTCTATACCACCGGTTCGAGTTGGAGTAGTATCGCCAACGTGGCTAACGCGGTGTATGAATTCATGAACGCTTCGTCTACCAGTTCGGTTGGAGTGCCCGACGAGTAAATAGGAGGGTTGATGTTTTGATGCGAGTATGTTTATATGCATATATGCGTACAACTATTACTTTTAATGATAAGGTATTTCGGGCTCTCAAAATTCGAGCCGCGGAAACTAATGGCAGTATTTCTCAGCTTGTGGAAGATGCCGTTAAGCGCCAGCTCTTAGAAGACTTGGAGGATATTGAAGATGCCCAAAGTCGTCAGAACGAACGGGCTTATTCTTTTGATGATTTAGTACAGGAATTTCGGTCTGAAGGATTGCTCTAGGAGCATGAAAAAGATCCGATATACTATCCTATACAGAGAATCGGTGGCAAAGGATCTTAAGAAGATACCGTGGGAGTATCGAGCTCAGATCGTCAAAAAAATTCAAACATTGGCAGTGGACGCCACTCCGGTGGGGTCGGTTAAGTTGAGGGGCTCAGTTGATCTCTATCGCATTCGGCAGGGTGAGTATCGTATTATATACGAACTTCGTAATAACGAACTCATAGTGATGGTAATTAAGATTGGTCACCGGCGGGAGGTGTATCAGGAAAGTCTACGCTCTTAAGGTTCTTATATATAAAATGGACTACCAAAGTATCGCCAAAGAGTTCTCGAATTTTGTTTCTGGTTTTGCTAAAACTGAGCAAGAAACGGGCTATCCTGCGGTAGTGCGATTGCTGCCGGCATCCCCGGCCCGCATTCTGGATTTCGGCTGTGGAAACGGGCAATTCTGCCATTCGCTTGACCGCTTAGGTTATGAAACAATGGGAGTGGATACTTCGTCGGCGATGATTAAGCAGGCCACAAACGCGGGTATCAATTGTTTACGGATTAATCGTTCTCTTCGGTGCTTTCCGGAAGCTTCATTCAACGCGGCAACGGCTAACTTCGTTTTTTGTACGATGGCGTCTCTCGAGACGGTGGCATACTGGATGGGTGAGATTGGATATGTAATAAGGCCGGGCGGCTATCTTATTTTTCTTACTTCCAACTATGAGGAAGCTCAAGGAGTAGAGTTTGCTTCCTTTAGAATAGAACCGGCTCAACATCTGAAAAGCGGTTCGCCGGTTACTGTTATCCTGAAAGGAAAGAAAGAACTATCGGTTACTACTGGCCGGTAAGCGACTATCGCGATGCTTTGGATCGGGCCGGCTTTGAGTTAGCGGTGGTCGAAAAACCCCTGCTCCCTAGCTCAGATATCTATTTTACTGCCGAAAGTAGGGTTTCCCCCTTTGTTATCATTAAAGGGATAAGGAGGTAGGTGTTTGATTCATTGGAAAAAGATTTCGTTAGAGAGAACCTC
>JAGWZN010000116.1 GCA_018968785.1 Patescibacteria group bacterium | reverse complement strand
AAATGATTTCCGCTTCAATACACATGTTTTTTATTAGTTCAAATTTGCTATCTTCACGATAACCAGGAAGAACCCGAGCGGAGTGTCGATCTTGAATTAATTTTCCACCGAATTCAATATACAGGCGACCGGAAGATTTACCTACAACACGCTGGATTTCCTTTGACTGTAGTTTTAGGTAAGTATCAGTATCGAAAGCTATCGCGGAAGATGAATTTTTCATCGAAGATTATACTGTTTAGTTTGCTTACAAGCTAATGAAAGTTTACGACAAAATCAAGAGCGTGTATTAGCTTGTATTAGCGGGCGGATTGTCCGCCCTACAATCAAGGATCGAGGTTTTTCTCGGCGGTATCTTCTGCTAGTATGAAAGTACTTCAAAAAGCACTATGCCTGAGCGACTACTTTCTGGTATCAAACCGACCGGTAATATCCATATCGGCAATTACTTTGGCGCGATGCGTCAGTTTTTGGAGTTGCAGGATCAGTACGAAAGCTTCCTTTTTATTGCCGACCTGCACGCGCTCAACCAGATCCACAATCCGGAGGAGCTGGCGGACAATATCCGGGAGATCGCGAAAGCGTATCTGGCGATTGGGTTGGATCCGGATAAAGTGACGCTCTTCCAGCAGTCCCGCGTGCCGGCTCACACGCAACTGACCTGGATTTTCAACTCGATCACCTCGATGGGCTTACTGGAGCGGGCTCACGCCTATAAAGACGCGCTGGCTAATGAGCGATCGGTGAATGTCGGCTTGTTTGACTATCCGGTGCTGATGGCGGCCGATATCTTGCTGTATCATCCGAAAGTAGTTCCTGTTGGGAACGATCAACAACAGCATGTTGAGATTGCGGTTGATATTGCTCAGCGGTTTCATCATCTCTACGGCCCGACCTTTACCATTCCCCAGCCGCTCATCCGCAGCGAGGTGGCGGTGGTGCCGGGTCTGGACGGCCGGAAGATGAGTAAGAGTTACCATAATGTCATTGGCCTGTTTGACACGCCGGAAGCGACGGTCAAAAAGGTAATGGCGATTACCACCGATTCGAAAGGGCTAAGTGAGCCGAAAGATCCGGAAACTTGCACGATCTTCGCTTTGCATAAGCTTTTCTCCACGGATCAAATTGAGGAGTTGCGCGAGCGCTACCGTAGTGGCAGTATTACCTATAAAGAGTCAAAAGAGCGGCTTGCCGAGAGAATTAACGCATTTTTGCAGCCGATTCGTGAACGGAAGGCGGAGCTGGATAGTCAGCCGGAGTACATTGAGCGGGTATTGGCGGAAGGATCGGCAAAGGCATCGGAAATGGCGGAGAAAACCTTACGGGAGGTAATGGAACGGGTTGGTCTAAGCGCTTCTCATCATGGCTGATCGCACCCAGACAACCGAGCGGAAGCGACCGGCACCGGCCCAGCCGGTCAGCGGGCGGATGCCGCCGCAGAATATTGACGCCGAGGTCTCCACATTGGGCGCGTTATTGCTCGATGTTGAAGCCATCATGAAGGTGGTGGATTTTCTTTCGCCAGAGGATTTTTACCGGCCGGATTACGGCCAGATTTATGAGGCGATGGTAATGCTTTCCGAGAAGCGGATGCCGATCGATCTGGTGACCACGGCGGACGAGCTGGCCCGGATGAAAAAACTGGATGAAATTGGCGGTAAAGCGGCGCTCTCTTCTCTGGTCAGCGCCGTGGCGACGGCCAGCAATGTCCAGCATTACGCCCAGATCGTGCGGGAGAAAGCCATGCTGCGCCGGCTGATCCGGGCGGCCAGCGATATCGGCGAAATGGGTTTCCAGGAGGAGATCAGCTCCGAGATCGTGCTCGATCAGGCGGAGCAGACCCTGTTTAATGTGACGCAGCGGTTTCTCAAACAGAACTTTGTGCCGGTGCGCAGTATTTTGACTGAGAGTTTTGAGCGGCTGGACGCCTTATCCAAGCAAGACGGCTTGATGCGCGGCCTTTCGACCGGCTTCAAACACGTGGATAGCATTTTAGGCGGTCTGCAGCAGTCCGATCTGATCATCCTGGCGGCGAGGCCCTCAATGGGGAAAACGGCCTTTGCGTTAAATATTGCCGAACATGTGGCGGTGCGGCAGAAAAAGACGGTTGGCGTGTTCTCGCTGGAGATGTCCAAGGAGCAGTTGGTGGATCGACTGGTTTCTTCAATCGGTTTGATTGACAGCTGGAAGCTCCGCAACGGCAAGTTAACGGAGGAGGATTTTCATAATCTGAACGAAGCGTACGGTATCCTGTCGGAAGCCAATCTGTTTATTGATGACGCCGCCTCCGCCAACATCATGGAAGTGCGGGCCAAAGCGCGCCGTCTGCAGGCGGAACACAGCCTGGATTTGATTATTATTGACTATCTCCAGTTAATGGAAGGCCGGACTCACAGCTCAACCGATAATCGGGTACAGGAAGTGTCGGAGATCTCCCGTTCACTCAAGGCGCTGGCCAAGGAGATGAACTGTCCGGTGATCGCGCTCTCTCAGCTTTCCCGGGCGGTGGAGAGCCGGCCGGATAAGCGGCCGCTGCTGTCAGATTTGAGAGAATCGGGGAGCATAGAGCAAGATGCGGACGTAGTGATATTCCTGTACCGCGAGGATTATTACAACAAAGATGAGCAAAACAATCTGATGGAGGTGTTGGTTCGCAAACACCGGAACGGTCCGACCGGCGACGCCAAGGTATTGGCTCGGCTCCAGTTCAGCCGGTTTGAAAATCTGGATACTCAGCACATGTTCCACTAGCCGTATAGAGAATAAAAATGCGAAATAGGCTCTGGCAGACTTTTTACGCAATGTCCACTCAAAAAAGCTCAGTTTACAGATTGACGTACACCTGAAAAGTTCGTATAATAGATGTGTTGAGAGATAAGTTTTACACCAAATCTCTCGACACACTCTGCCAAAATACAAAAAGAAATCAAATAGTATTTGTACTTTTATCTTACGGCAGAGGTATAAACAGCCAAGCGGCAGCGTTTCTATGTAAGACATTCGTTTTGTTTGGAGATTGCTAAGTACTTGGTTGCAAGAGCGACATCACACACAGGGTTTATAAAATAATTGGCCTATCGTGTATAAATGTGAGTCGCTCTTTTTTGTTGAAAAGAACTGCCAGAGAGGCTATCCTGAAGTGAACGATATAATTTAAGCGGATTGCGATGCGTGGTTGGAGAGAAAAATTGGGATTGGGCGGCCAGGGGGATCAGCAGCCCGCTTTGCCGGATCCTGCCAGGGAACAAGACCGATTCACGGCCGGTCGACTGAGAGAAGAAAAAGACGAAGAAACCGCTTTACTCTACTTATCTCAAGTGCCTGCTGTACTGCCGCCGTTGTTAAGCGGCATTCGCCGAAGAACTTTTGACCAAATAAA
>JAGWZN010000115.1 GCA_018968785.1 Patescibacteria group bacterium | reverse complement strand
CACATTATCTTCAATGGTTTTGACAATCTCCTGCCGGTAGTTGCGGTCGGTTAACAGAAGCAGAATAGAAGAGACCGAGGTGTGCTCGGCATCTAACAAGGCTAGCAGAGTCATTCTCATGACATGTTCCAGCCGCGGGGTCCAATTGGCTCCTAGAACTTTTTTAAACACTTCGATTAAGTTGGAGGCCACTTGCTGCCGGTACATCGGCTCGACTCGCTCAATCGGGTTAAAAGAGATCGGGTACCGTTCGTCGGTGGGATCAAAGTAAATAGTGTCTTGGACTCGCGATTCGGGAATAAAGGGGATAACGTTTTCAACCAGATCGCCGTGTGGATCGATCACGCACATTCCGCGTCCGGCTTCCAGGTCATTTTTTATCAACAGCTCGAGCAGTTTTGATTTACCAGAGCCTGATTTACCAACCACATACATATGGCGGGCCCGGTCGCGCATTTTTATTCCAAACTTTTCCCGGATATTACGGTAGTTGGTCTCGGCAAACACGTTCAAGTCGGCCGAGTTGGTATTGTCCGGAATAGGCAAGCCAAGAGGCGGTTCCGCTTTCGGAGATAAAACCTTATAGAGATTTGGCACGCTGTTTGTATCGCTTGGGAAGTGAAAAACAGTGGCAATTTCATCAGCAGTAAAGAGGTACGCTCCCGGCGTAAAAAACAAAGAGTTTACCTGGCTGATTTTTTCCGGGGTGAGCGGTGTGGTTTTTACCTCAAACTCGTTATAGTTACTCTCTAAGGTGCGGAAAGCCTGGGCGAAGGCATTGAGATAAGATTCGGCTACCTCAATACTTTGGCTTTTGGCGAACATATCAAGCTCGACGTAAAAAAGCGGCTGCTTGTTTTTTTCGAGAGCCAGATCATAAGCCTTATTCCGGTTTTCTAAGGAAGCTTTGGAGGATCGCAACGGTTCCAGAACATTAAGCCTCTCCTTCATCCTCTTGATTTCCAATTGGGCGGAACGACGCACGGTGAAGCGGGTGTTGTGATAATCTAAGGGGAAAACTTTTACCTGGTAAATAAACTCGTCCTTAGCAGATAGTCGATTAAATTGATTGTAAATATCGGTAAGAAAGGATTCGTGTAATTGGTTATACGTTAAGAAGGGATAGAAATCCCGATGCTTCAGCTTTATACTGAGTGTCATTCCATTTTCCGTGGTCTGTGGCAGCAGCGGTTCTTTACTCGTCTCAAACTCGACGTTCGGATACATCGAATAAATCTGGTCTTCCACCAGGGTGAGATATTTTTCGTCAACCCTGAGTCCGAAATACACCTGCTTGTTCTTTGCTTTTAACACCACGGCAAAGGGCAGATTCCGTAAACTCCGGGAAGCGGTGGCGAGAAAACTCTTCATGCCATCCGGACCGAACTGGGCGTACGCGGGCAGTTTAATGAGCTGATCGCTGATCATAGCAAATACATAGTAACAGAATCCGGACAAAGTATCAGGTATCTATCCGTATGAATTGCCGGTTAGATTAGCCGATAGGTTTTATACTTGGAATTAGTCCTACTCTTTGGTCCGTTGTAATCCGAAGAGTACGAAGTAAAAAGTGGCGGCAAAAGTCAAAACGATTGTGCTGAGCACACTGACATGCTGTTCAAGCAGCGCCACGGTGGTGGCGCACCAGGTGAGGATAATGATAATGGCAACCCAGATATGACGCATAGACGTAAGTTATAGTAAGATTTGACGTAATTGTTCAACCGGCGGGCGGATCTTCTGATATAGCTCTGGCCGATCCTCGATCAAGCGATTAAACCATTCGATGATATACTCCTTACTTTTATCCCGACTGTCCTGGTTCCAGGGATCTAATAACTGCTCATTTTCACTATACCACTCCTGAGCCGCGGTTTCTTGCAACTTTTGGGCCTCATCCCGATAGCGCTGGGCGTATTTTTCTAATACCGTGCTCATCTTAAAGGTGGGAGAGATCTGCATGGCCGTCATGTCGGCAATGACTAAGGTACGGATGAAAAGAATAATATCTTTTTGGAAATGCACATTGTACTGCTCAACCAGGCGCATGGCTTTAAAGAAGGCTACCGCCGTGCTTCGGTCGTAGAGTGACTCACCCGGCTTGCCGATCGCGTGAGCCCAATGATCGGCTACCGCTTTGAAGGGACGGTAATAAGAGCTGGCGAGAATCGCCACCATCTCCTGTAGGACAGTTAGCGCGGCGTCGTTATCTTGGGCTAAGAACCGCAAGCGGTCTTCTACCGATAGAAACCCTAAGCGGAGAAAAGCTTCAGTTGCCGATTTGTAATCGCCATCCACAGCCGTATGACGAACAAACTCCCAAAATAGCGCCCGGCTAAAAAGAGAAACGCGCCCAACTAACCCGAAATCGATGATGCCGATCTTCCCCTCGGGCGTGATAATGATATTCCCAGGATGGGGATCAGCATGGTAGATGCCGTCATTAAAGTACTGGCGGGTAATTTCATTCAGGAGATCGTAGGCAACTTGATCCAAATAAAGCTGAGCCGTATCAAACTGTTGCGGCGGGATACCTTGCCGTCTGGAGCGCATAATATCATTCAATCTTACTCCTTCCACAAATTCCTGGACGAGAACATGGGCGGTAGTCAGCTCGGGATAAGTATACGGAATGAAACAGCGGGAATCAGCCGGCAGCGATTGGCGAATAAGCTCCGCGTTTTCTTTTTCCCGGCGAAAATCCAGTTCCTGGAGAGTTGTTTCCTCCATTTCTTCCAAAAGTTCACTGATCCGGATGGCTTTCAAGTGTAGATAGGGAGAGCTGAACCAGCCCAGCATTCTCAAGAAAAAGAAGTCGCTGCGCACCATCGATTCCAAACCGGGCCGCTGGATTTTCACCGCCACGGTTTTCCCATCCGCTAATACCGCTTTATGCACCTGGGCGAAAGAGGCGGAAGCGATGGGTTGTTCTTCAAACAAAGTAAATATCTCATACGGAGAACGGCCGAGCTCATAATAAATAATGGTCTCCACTTGGGAGAGGTTGAACGGCGCCACGTTATCAAATAACTCGGAGAGCTCCCAACAGTATTCAGGAGGGAGAATTTCATAACGGAGAGCCAATAATTGCCCAACTTTAACAAAGGCGCCGCCGCACTCTTCCAAATACTGCCGCAGTAAACGAGGTAGTTTCTCTCGTCGGAGATGGAGTGAGTGGAGAAGGAGGTAGAGAGAGTACTTAAGAGTAGTGCCGCTTAATTGAAGCCAGCGAGCAAACATGGCAATTACTGTTTTACAAAGACGATCAGGACTTACGCATTTTCTTCATTTCCCTTACCATAGTGCTACTTAGTACTAAGTAAGGAGGATGGAAAAAACACGTATCACCACTACCCTGTACAGCCAGTTTCTCCTGGCTTCA
>JAGWZN010000114.1 GCA_018968785.1 Patescibacteria group bacterium | reverse complement strand
TGCCGCTGTTATAAAACCATTCGTCCGCCCACTGGCGGGCTTCTTTCCAGGAATCGTAGTTGGATGGCCAGGCCGCGTTCCAGAGCCGCTGATCATCCGACGGCGGGTTCAAACGGACGGCAAGTAGCGGCAGAGCGCTGATAATTTTAAACAGATACGGATGTTCCGGATCAAACCTGAACTCATGCCGGGTAAGCACTAGATAGCCGGAAGCGGCATGAACTCCTTCATCACTGGTCATGCTGTTGTTCCATGCGGAGTAGAGGCCGGCACCAAGTACCCAGGCGAGGGTAGCGACTACGGCAATGACATGCAGACGGCTCAGTCTGGGTCGATTCCTGGTCATGTGGCGCTTTTTACTTCTGATGCGGGATGATGACCGCTTTTCTGGGTAACTCGGAATCCGAGATACTTCCCGAGCATTAGCCGGGTCTGCGCGTGTAGACCGGGCAGAGCGCTGAACAGAATGCCCGAGACCGGCATAAGTACCCACTGAATGATCATAATAAACCAGTCAAACACCCTCCGTTTATGCGGAATAATCGCCAGGATGCGGATGGTAATAATGCTGGAGATAATCAGCCCGATCCAGGTTAGGCTTAGGATCTCATTAGTCACGATGACAAAGTTAGAGACAACTACTTGATCGCGGAAGCTGGAGTTCAGCAAGATTGGCAGCCAGCCGACGACGCTTAAAAAGAACGAGGATGTAAACCAGGTGAACGCGCCTTGAAACGCCCGCCAAACCAGCATAAACCGGTTCAGAAAAGGAATAGTTTTCTGCCGGTAGCACTCCATGACAATATACGGAAAGTGTTCCACTCCGTACGCCCATCGCTGCTTCTGGAGGTACAGACTCTGTAGGGTGCCGAGCAGGGTATCGGAGGAGACGGCGTCCATATAGATCGGAATAAACAGCGGCACCACCCGGAAATCACCTTTATAATGGAAGTACGCCCGGAAGTACTGGCGGGAGTCTTCATTGACAATCGAGGTGCACCAGTAATTAATATCAACCAGGGTTTGCAAGCTGACGGCATGGGTGGAAAAGGTAATCAGACGGTATGATCGAACCGATTCAATCATTGTCCAAAACGTGTCCCCAAAGGCTAAAACCCGGGAAAAGATAGAGGTTTCCCAAATGTTATTAAAGAAGGTGGCAATCGGTTGGAAGGAACAGTGGACCCGGTTGGGCAGGGTGGCGTAGGCGAAGGTAAGCGCGAGGAAATACCGTTGGTCAAAGCGGGTGTCGGCATCGGCGGTAGTGACGATGATCCGGTCCAGTGGAATCTTGAGTTCCCGTACCTGGCGTACTAGTTCTTTGGCCGCCCAGGTCGCGTTGGCGCCCTTGCCTTTGACTTCGCCGGTAATGCCATCCGGATGCTCGGTATGTAGGAAGCGGAAGAAAACCGTACCGTATTTTTCAGTAATCCGCCGGGCCAGCTCCCGGCCGTTTTCCTGATCCCGTCCCTCAGTTGCCAGGACGATCCAGATCCGCTCCGGCGGATAACCGCAGCGGAGGATCGAGTCAAGCGATGCTTCCAGCGTCTCCACCTCTTCCCGGTAGCAAGGGAAAATGACCACATGGTACAGATCGCGCCAATCAATAACGCCCCGCGCTTCCCGCTCCTCCGGACTCAGTTGTAGCAGCCGGTCCAGCGAGGCCTGCCAGTTTACCTGCAGATTATGGCGCATCCGCAGATAGCCGCGGATAAGAACAAAGCCGTAATTAAACGCTTGAATCAACCAGTAAATATCGAAGACGATGATAAAGACGGTCACGCCGAGCGGAAAGATATACGACAGCAAAAACGGTAGCAGGATCGCGGTCCAGACAAAAGCACCGGGAAGAATCTCAAAAAAGCGGAACCAACCCCGCGGGTAAATATCGGGACTAATGTTCGGATCGGCGGTGATCAGGGATTCACTCATAGGTTAGGTTGGGTCGAATGCCTGGTTAACTTTCAGGTAGTCATCAATCGACTGGCTACCGACATAGGGAATAACCGAGCGGATTGTGTCCAGCACCAGGGCGTTATCCGGACTAATTCCCTTCTGGACTTTCGGGTAATAGGCGGCATTAAAATCTTTAAAAAACGAACCGTTTTGCTGATACAGCCGGTACCACGCCTTACCGATTACCTGGTAAATCTTAGCAATATCCGGGCTGGAGTAAAAGAGGGTATTATCGGCCGGAATGTGCAGCGCGGTATTCCAATCAGCATACTCCTGGTCACTGAGAATAAGGTACAGATGGCCGAAATCGGGCAGTTTGCCGTCGTTTATCATCGCCTGCATAATGGCGTCGGTAGCCGCTACGGTAATCCCTTCTTCCAGAGCGGAGGTATCTAAAACCGCGATCCCGTGAAAGGCGTGGACGATCTCGTGGATGATGGTGTTATTATCTTGAAAACTGTTTTTGTCGAAATCTTCCAGTTGAATGTCCATACTGATACCGCCCGGTCCGTTCTTAATCACAATCTCTCCGGACGAGCCGGCAATAGAAAGACTGTTCACAAACGTAATGGAGACCTGGTGCAGTAGATACGGCTGGCCGTAAATCTTCTGGATATACGGGAAAGCGTTGGTGACCAGCGCCTTAACATCCGCTTCTTTCTGGTTAATATCCGCCAGGCCGGATTGGTTCTGAAAGCTGAAAAGCGGCGGTCGGTTCCGGAGCTGTTCCAGCTCGGAGGCGTTGCTGGTCAGCTGTGCTTGCTGAGCCGCTACCTGTTTTTGCGCCTGCTGGAGCAGCGCGTCCTTGGCAGCCAGCGAATCGGTTTCCGCCTTAATCTGCTTCTGCAGATCGGCCAGTTTCTGAGCGTTCTGACCGATCTCCTGCTTCTGAAACGCGAGGGTGGACTTGTCAATGGACTGCTGGGAGGTCAGTTGATCGACCTGATTGTGCAGCGCCTCGTTGCGCTGCTCCACGACGGAAAGATTGCTCAGAGTAAGATCGGCGCTCTGCCAGGCATAGATGAAAATGGCGTTGGTAATCGCCAGTGTCAGAGCGAAAATCGGGTACAACCGCGATACCCGGGTCGGAAGATGGAACGGATGACGCATGTCTTTATTGTAGCGCAGCCGGCCGCTTCCTGCTACCATGGAGGCATGGACGAGCCTTCTTTTTTTTCTCCGAAATACTGGCTGGATCAACCGATTGTTCGTTTTGCCGGCGTTGGGTTTTTAAGCACGGTAATCGATATCGGGCTGCTCAATCTTTTGAATTATCTGGGCGTTAATATCTACGTGGCCACTGCCGTGGCGTTTATTACCGCTATGACGAATGGCTACCTCTTGAACAGCCGCTTTGTGTTCAGCCAAGAGCGCAGTTACCAACGGTATATAAAATACTGTATCGTCTCCGCTGTCGGCCTGGTGTTGACCGAGCTGATTAT
>JAGWZN010000113.1 GCA_018968785.1 Patescibacteria group bacterium | reverse complement strand
TGACGTCATCGGTTCGACTGATTTTAAAGAAGAAACTGTTCTCGCCTCGCGGGAACCAGTAATTATCTCCGCCGGGAGAATGGACGGGATAGGTGTTGCTTTTCGGATACTGGAGAGAGATGCCGAAGTCCGGGTCGTGAATAGTGGCCCAGGCGGTCTGTTTAAACGGAGTTTGAGCGTAAATCTCCGGGTGGTTACTCGGATCGTTTGGATCATCCTGGATCGCTTGCGCCACCTCCGCCTGCTGGACGGACATTGATGGCGATACCGCGCCCTTGCCTTTGGTAGCGGGCCGGTTGGTGCTGACGCCGGCAACCTGGCCGCTGGCCGCCATATTCCGATTGACGGTAGCGGTAAACTGGTGCCAGCCGAAAAAGAGACCGGCAGCGACAACTGCCACGGCAACGGTCCGTACGGCCAACCGTTTAAACCGGAACGGTTTCCGCTCCTTTTTTACTTTCGGGAGGGTAACTTTTAGCGGGCGGGGTTTTTCGGCAGATGGAGTAGCCGGTTCAGCAGAGGTCGAATAAGCAGTTGCCCGTTTCGGTTTCGTATCGGTGGCCCGATGGAAAAACGCGCGGATCTCTTCCTGCAGCTCCTCCAGTTCGATCGCCTTTTCCTCTTTTTCCTGCACGACTTGCTGGAGCGACTGACGCAGCCGTTCCACTTCCGCCTGCAGCGGCGCCAGTTCGGCGGCAATCTTGCCTTCCACCTCTTTATCGGCCATCACTAACTCATCAGCTATCTGCTCGATAAGCCTTCGTTGTCGATCACGCAACTGGCCGAGTTGGTCGGATAATGACGAACTCATGTCAATATCGTATCATGTCGCTTGGTCGGTTAACTAGTGGCGGCGGGCGGAGTGGCAGACGGTGTCGCCGGAGCGGAAGGACTCACCGGTTTGCCGTAATCCGGACGGAGCTGCCGCAGGATATTATCCTTGGCTTTTTGGAACTCTTCCCGATACTGTTCCCGTCCCTTCGTTCCTTTTTCGGATAGAATATCCAGCTTACCCTCCAAAGCCGATAGCTCGCTCAGTTCCATTTCGAACAACCGATCCATAGTGCGGCGTTTTCGGCGTTCCAACAGATATAACCGGTAGGCAAAGAAGAGCAAGGCGACCACGGCAATCAGGAAAGGCACGCCGGTGAAGATTACGGCGATCAGTCCGGTCACATCTTTCGGTACGCTCTTCAGCTCTTTCAGCGATTTTAGTACATCCTGAAAGGCGGTGGAGATGCTTCGGCGGGTGGTGGCGGTAGACGAACCGCTCCCGGCGGCCTTCACGGTGGTGACATTAACCGGCGGCGGCGGAGTCGCGGCAGCGGCTGAGCTGGAAAGCGGTTCAACCGGCGGCGGTGACGGGTTGTTAGGTGCCGGGGTCGGTGCCGGAGTCTCAGCCGATTTGGTCTGTTGGGAAGGAATAGGGGTCGGTGTCGGTTTGGGGGTGACTACGGGTTTGGTACTGGTAGTCGAAGTGGAGGTGGAGCTTGAGCTGGAACCAGAACTGTGGTTACTGGTGACTGCCGGCGCCGGGGTTGGCGTGGGCGCGGGGGTGGTTGTCGGCGTGCTTGGCGCCGGGGTGGGGGTGGGAGTAGGTACGGGGGTGGGCGCGGGGGTGGCGTTACCGGCAATTGCGACTGAAGTACCAGAGCAGCCTCCGGTGATATCCGTCCCTTTCCCGTCATTCGCGAGAACTTGACAACCGCTTAGTCCCAGGGTGGCGGTACCGGGACCGTTCGCTCTTAAGATAATAGTGGCGACTACCCCGGTGCCGGTAAAACCGCCTGGAGTTCCGCAAGAAAAGGTGGCGCTGCCGCCGCTCGGATTGGGAGAGGTAACCGGTAAAGTACAGATCGACCCGGCGAAATTGCCGCTTACCCCTTCCACTAAGCTGGTGGGATAAGAAAGGGTGCCTTGAAAGGCGTTGGCGGACTGGCCGCCGGTATTAACGGAGATGGTAACGGTAATCGTGTTGCCGACGGTAGAGGATGACGACGCGCCGACAGACAAGGAAGCGGCTGCCAGTGCCGGAGAAACACCTAAACTGAAGAACCAGGCAGCGGCGATACTGCCGCTCAGTAGAAGAACCCCCAATTGTCGCAGTTGGCGAAAACGCATAGTCATACTTACTGTGCCGGATCCTAGAAATAGTTCTACAAAAGTTGTTTGATCGCGAGGGATAGAGTCGGCGCACTGTTAATCAGATTGGTTCCCTTGCCGTCATTCGCGAGAATCATGCCGGTACCCGGCTTCAAGGAGATGGCGGTCAAGCCGTTCTCCTTGACCTGCATTGACATGATAATAAGAGTGGAGTCGCCTTTATACCCCGGATTCGGCGTGCCGCAGGAAAGATGAATCTCTCCTCTTATATTATCAAAGCTATTCTCAGCGTAAAAGGAGCAGAACGATTGGGTGGTGGTAAGCGAGGTTATTTGCAGGACATGCGGGTCGAAAAGAAGAGTGGAACCGACAGCATTTATTGAGGTCTGAGCCGAGAGGACATGAAACTCAACCGTGAAGGTATCGCCGGCGGTCAGATGATCGGTTCCCGGCGCATAGAAGTAAAAGTCAGCTTTTTCTGCCTGCCGGTTAAAAAGCGGCGATTCAATCGACAGATAAGCGGGGATACCGACCAGGACGGTCAGAAACCCAACCCAGATCAGGAAGCGAATGAGCGGGTTCAATCGGTAGTACGCGCGAATAAATTGACGGGTCGGTTGCATGGTGCGGGATTATCGTTGGAAGTAGTACATCATAATTGAGAAGTCAACCAGATTAACAATGCCGTCGCCGTTGATATCGGCCGCTTTATGGTCGGTGCCCCACCAGTACAACAGGATCGAGAAGTCGGTTAGGTTCACTGTTCCGTCACAGTTCAGGTCGCCGTGTGAGATATCGCAGGATGGAGCGGGGTTATTCCCGCTAGTGGACTGTTCGACAAGGAAGTTAACACTCGGACTGGTTAAGCTTTGATTACCATTGCTGTCTGTAACTATCGCGTAGGCACGGTACTGTCCGGGCGCGTAGTTCTGAGTTTCGCTGGAAGGCAAGGTGTACGACCAATTCCCCTGGATATCCGTACTGGCGCTGTAGCTTTTAAGCGGCGATTCGGTGAAAATACTCATCTGAGATAGCGGCCTGGCCGAACCGGAAATGGTTAGAGTATCTCCGGGCTGAATGGTGGCTTTATCCAGTTGAATAGTCGGAGAGAGCAGAATATTGGTGACGCTGGTGGCGGTATTGGCAAGCAGGTAAAGTTGTTCCTGTACTTGCGCGGTGGCAAGATTGTTCACATCGGTAGCGGAGATGCCGTAGGTATGGTTACCCGGATCGACTCCGCTCAGCGGAAAACTGAACGAGCCGTCACCGGTGGCACTGGTCGTGCCGATAACGGCGCCACTCTCGGTTAAGGTGACAAAGGCGCTC
>JAGWZN010000112.1 GCA_018968785.1 Patescibacteria group bacterium | reverse complement strand
ACTCCGACAATAATCCTGAAGGCTCTGGGTTTAACTTTACTTTCCCCCGCTTCAGAGCTATCACATGACACACGCAACCCAACCACATCACCGATTTAGACCGGGCCCTCTACGCGGTCAGCAAAATAACCCCCAACCTCCGGACCGTGCGGGTCATGATATTCCTTCAGTTGGCCGAGCGGCATTTGCAGGAACTGGTTCAAGTTACCGACAGCTCCGAGTTAGAGCATGACCTGCAGGCGGTATCGGCGCTGGCGGAGAAGTACGAGGAGAAGTTCAGTAAGCTGCTGAAAGGATGAAACCGATTCCCCATATAGACGACGCCGGTCATATTTCATTCTCTTCGGCCGATCCGATAAAGCTGCGTCGTGGCTGCAGCTATAAAGGCCAGATCGATATCCCCTATGCCGAGCTGGTCCAGCTACTGGGAGAGCCAACTTTGGCCGGGGACGGTTACAAGACGGATGCCGAATGGCTGGTTGTTACGCCAGAAGGCCCTGTGTGGCTTTACAATTACAAGGACGGTACGAATTACCTGGGAGAGGATGGAACGCCGACAGATCGGCTCAGGTGCTGGCACGTGGGGGCAAGGAACCAAGAAGCAGCGAAGATAATCCTGAAGGTTTTTGAACTATTCGAATTCTTCGAGTAGTTCAAGTTCAGTTATTCGAAAAATTCGAAATACTCGGGCACATATTTGAACTCACCCTTCCGGCGCCCAACTATCCGGAAATTCCGGACAGTTGGGCTCTGATTGATTAAAAACAATTAGCCGCAATAGCCCATTCAACTGGGGTACAAATTGTACCCCAGTTGAATACGGCTCCCAGAGCTAAAAGATATACCTGTTTTTCGAGAGCAATCCTCGTAATTCTTCGAAGTTCTGTTCCGTAAT
The DNA here is from genome assembly GCA_018968785.1 of Patescibacteria group bacterium. Taxonomy (GTDB): domain Bacteria; phylum Patescibacteriota; class UBA1384; order CAILIB01; family CAILIB01; genus REEB54. The sequence goes on along the minus strand of JAGWZN010000112.1, from coordinate 2,603 downwards.
AACGCTTGAGGCAACCAAGTCGCGCAAAATCCATTTCGTCCCCAGGTAATCTATTCCAAAAACCTGCACCCCTCTCTTTTTCGACTCTTTCCAGGCCTTTTCATCGTCGGTAACAAAAATACCGCCACATTCCAGCGCTAGCACCATGGAAGATATCTCCCCCTTGCCGAGAACCTGGCCTCCTTGCAATTCCGCATATAACGCCAAGCCATCCAGGCTTGATGGAGATTCCACGGCGATCACGCCCGTCGCAAGCAGCTCGCGGGTTCCGGCCAGCCGCTGGCTCAGCGAAGCATCCTTTTTGGCCGATCCGGCAATCCCGGCCTCCATTTCCTGCCTAACCTCCCTGGTGATACAGAGATTTCCCGAGAACGCCGTCAGCAGATCGAGCCGCTCGATACGCGAAAAGTTGGTCAGGACGGTATTATCAAGGACATACGTGGAAGGATTGCTGTTCACGACTCATCGTTACCTTCCGCGAGTAACTCCTGCACTTCCACCTCGCTCTTGCGGAGCAGCTCCGCCAAGCGGCCCAAGCTAATCTTGCCCTGACGGTAGGCTTCGAAAGCAAGGCGGACAAACTCGGTAGGCAGCTCTATCTCTGGCTCTTTGGGATTCCCTTCCGGTTCCAGATTGAGCTGGGCGGCGAGCTTATTTAAATACGCAGTCTGCTGTATTTTTTCCTTATACGGAATATTGAAGCGGTATCCGAGCTCACTCAGCCGGATGATAGTCGCCTGCCAGCTGGTGCCGTATTCGAAGCGAATCTTGGCCAGCCCGTAGTCATCCAGCGTTTTGCCCGACACTTTTAAGGTCTTGTCAATATAGCGGCGCAAGCCAGCCTCTGGAAGAAGAAAATGAGCGGCAAAGCAATCCGCCCGCTTCTCCGGCAGCGGCTTGGCGCCGCTCAGTTCGGAGTCAAAATCGATGAATACCTTGGTATCCCGATCCAGCAGATAGTGGCAATACTCGTGGGCGGCCGTGAAGATTTGCCGGCCCAGAGCATGCCGGTTGTTGATAAGCACCGTCCCTTTTCCTGAATCAGGCTCAAGGTAAAACGCACCGGAAAGCCCGTCCCCTCCGACCGGCATGCGCACCACGAGCAGCCCCTCGTCTTCCAGGAGAGTGAAGATATTTTTTATGGGCGCATTGTCCAAGTTGAGCCGCTTACGGGTCGCCTCGGCCAGGGTAAGCGCTTCCCGCCTATAATCTGGAGTATCAGTCATGGCTCAATCCTTTTAGAAAGACATAGTCCTGGCAGATCTGTTCAAACTCCCGGATCGCCGACTGAGCCTCGCCGTCTAAATGGTCGTGCTGGCGCAAATGCATGGCGAAACGCCGGGTCAGCGGCTGGGTTGCCAGCCCCACTTCCTGGCTCTCGCCAGTCAGGCTCTGGATGAGCAGCTTACTATCTATTCCATACAAATCCGCCATACCAAAGAGCTCAAAGCTGTCCAGCTTGCGCGATCCTGACTCAATACCAATGACCGCCTGGCGAGTAAGCCCAAGCTTAGTGGCCACGAAGTCCTGACTATACCCCAGTTCTTCCCTGATTGCCTTGAGACGAATCCCAAGTTGAAGTTGTTTGTTCATATGGTTCCCCCTCCATATTTACTTGTTGCTGCAATGTAACATTTTATTACATTAATGTCAATTAGCATTATAACATTGTTTGATTTTTATATGGAAGAGGCGTATAGTGCAGATAATTTACCAATAACAGATGTATATGGGAAAGAGCCCAATTCCAGGAAAAGGTCCGAATAAAAAAGCAGTCACTACGGCTGCCAGGCAGCTGCAAAAAAAGTCTACTCCCAAGCCAGCAAAAACTACCGCCGCAGAGACTCTCGATTACCGAAAAGAGCATGCGAAGAAAAAGGGTAATAAGAGGTGATAGCTAGATAATATATTAGGCTACACAACTACCTTGGTTACCAAAGAAAAGAGCGCGGCTTTGCCGGTCTTTTCTTTGACTGCCTAGGAAGGATAGTGGCCTGTGACCTTTTCCGTTCGTCCTCTGTGTGATCAAGCTCCCGCAGCCGGACGTCGCTCCACCGAACCTTTCCGTTTACTACGCTCACTGACGGTCCAAATCTTCAAGAGAAGCCATACAAAAAGAGGGACAAAGTCCCTGTTTTTGTATGGCTGGCAGGCTGGATGGTATTTCGGTCAGCTAGATTGGCAGATATTGTGAGGTTCCCTGAGCTTACCGTGCAGGAATCGAAGAAAATCCTAGCGTTTCAGGCTCCAGCTACAGTCTAAACACTACTGGATGACCTCTTCAGCAGCCGTAAGTGATAATGCCTTACTCTGTTGCCAGCGAAATCCTTTTTCTTCCGGAAGAATAACCGCAATATCAACTGGACCGCCAACCCCTGGGGCGTCTGGGCCAAAACCTGTACCGATAGAGAAACTCTGCATAGCAGCAGTCGTATCAATGAGGAGCTTGGCCAACTTGATGGCATCATGCAGAGTCATGGCTCCCCAGTTGATTTGGTACTCTAGCATGTCCAGTTCAGCCTTCAAGGTGCCCTCACCAACCTGTTGTCCCAGCTGACGCAGTGAAGGGATTACTCCAATTCGTGGATCAAATCCTTTTATTA
>JAGWZN010000111.1 GCA_018968785.1 Patescibacteria group bacterium | reverse complement strand
TCAGGCAATGTGGCTACCAGCGCCGACTATCTGGTACTGGCGCCCGCCCAGCCGGTTTCCTTGCTTGACTTAATTTTTGGCCGCATCCAATCCAACTTCGGCTGGCTTGGCCAGCTATAACCGTTTCGTATGAAAAAGAACGCCCACACAACGATTATCCGAACTATTCTGCTGCTGGACCTGGTGTTCGTTGTAATTATCGGTATTGGCGTGGCGACCGTCCTCATTGTGCGCAACGCAACCAAGGGTGTGCTGGATAAATCGCCGCAGTACACCAGCCAGCAGTTGTATGAAAACGCGGTACAGCAAGTGGATAAGGGGAGTTATAGCACGGCGGAAAACTATCTGGAACAGGCGCTGCTTAAGGAAGATAATGCGACCTACCGCAGCGAGTTGGCGGTCGTCAAATACCGGTTAAAGGAGTACGATCAGGCAATCGCCGAGTACGAAAAGTTGGTGAATAAAAAGCAGGATCCGGCTTTCGCCTGGAACGGCATTGGTAACGCGTACCGCGACTGGGCGGGAACCGATGCCGCCCATAAAAGCCAGTATCTGCAGCAGGCTGAGTACGCCTATCGGCAGGCGATCCAAGCCGATCCAAAATACACGGCAGCCTACTCGAATCTGGCGCTGCTGTTGCAGAATAAAGGTGATACTGCTGGCGCCAAAACGGTTCTGAATCAGGGGATTAGCCAGACAAGCCAGCCGGAACTCACCACCCTGCTGCACCAGCTTCATTGACAGCCAAGGGCTCGATACGATTTAATGAATATGTATTATTTCTAACAATTTCGCCATGAAGCGTGCCGGAATCACCACTATTCTTATCGTCATAGTCGTTCTGCTTATTGTTGGTGTCGGTTACGTCGTGGCCAAGAAAAATAACTGGACGATCGGTTCCAACTCAATTATTAAAGACAGCGGCAGCAATATCTCCGATTACTCGGCCGTTTTCCTAACCAACGGCCAAGTCTACTTCGGGAAGATTTACAGTGACAGCAATGACCAGACATTGGACTTAAAGGATATCTATTATTTACAGGTTAACCAGCAGGTACAGCCGGATCAAAAGAATAGTAGTTCTTCTAGTAGCAGCCAGCAGCCGAATATCCAGTTAGTTCAGCTGGGAAACGAGTTGCATGGACCGGATAACCGAATGCTGATTAACCGGGCGCAGATTGTCTTTACCGAATCACTGAAAAATGACTCTAAAGTGGTGAAAGCGATTTCAGACTATCAAAAGTCGCAGAATAAATAAGGAGCGTTAACCGAAAATGCCTGGCAGAGATGTCGGGCATTTTTTGGGTAGTCGTGGTATCATAAACATATGAAGAAAAATTCCTACGATCAGTTGATGGCCGAGATGCAGAAACTGATGGCGGATGCGGAGGAACAGAAGGAAGAGACGCGCCTGCTCCGGCATCGGCTAAAGCAGAGCGAATCGGTGGCGAGTAAGTATGAGCGCCGATTAAAAGCAATGCAGACGCTGAGCCTTAGTATGTTTAGCATGCTGGATAGCGAGCATATTTACTCGCTGGCTTGTGAAAGCGTGGTGTATCAACTGCTTTGGGATTGCGCGTTTATTATCCGGGTGTTAGATAAGGATCAGGTGCGAGTTACGGCTTTTCAGGCGACCAGAGCTCAAATTTCCCATATCGAGAAGCAGGTGTTGAGTAATGCCGCCTTTATGGACGCGTATGTACACCACGATACCGTGACGACGTATCAGACAGGTGATCTGGCGGCGCTGGATTTGCGGGTGCTGTTCCATACCGACAATCTGATCGCGACGCCGATTATCTTTGCCGAGCATCTGTTTGGTTATCTAGTGGTATGCAGCCATACCAAGCAGAGCGAATCGGTGCACTCCGAGCATGATATGAACTTTTTAGCTACCTTGGCCGCCCAAATCGGACAGGCGATTCAGAACAGTCAGACGTTTCAAGTTCTGGAAGAACAGAACGCCAAGCTACGCCAGCTGGATGATCTGAAGAACTCCTTTATTTCCATTACTTCCCATCAACTACGGACGCCGCTTTCAATTATTAAATGGATTCTGTCGGTTTTGCACTCTGATGCCGCTCTCTCCAAACTCAAGGAGCAGAGTCATCTGGTTGATCAGGCGTACGAGAGCAACGAGCGGCTGATCCGGGTGGTAAATAACCTCCTCAACGTCTCCCGGATCCAGGAAGGGAAGCTGCCGTACAATCCCCAGATGATCGATATCAAAGCGGTGATGCTCGATCTGTGCAAAGGGGTGGAGAAGCTGTGCAAACAGCACGATATTAAGCTGGAGTACGACCTGTCGCGTGAGAAAAAGATTGTGCGCAGCGCCGATCCGATCCTTTTCAAAGAAGCGTTGCAGAATCTGTTGGATAACGCTATTGCCTATAACCGGCCGGGTGGCAGCGTGCGGGTGGGGTTGAAACAGACCGGCGACGATATTACCATAACGGTTCATAATACCGGGCCGGGGCTTACGGAAGATGATCAGAAAAAGATCTTCAATCAGTTTTACCGCTCGCCTGAAGCGCTGAAAATTCAGCCGAACGGTACCGGGTTGGGACTGTTTCTGGCGCGGGCGATTATCCGGGAGCACGGGGGCGATATCACCTGCCACAGCCTAGTCAATAAAGAAACCACCTTCACGGTTCGACTATAACCGAAATATATGGCTACCATCGTAGTAATTGAAGACGAAGAGGTGTTGCGGCAGTTGATGGCGGATGAGCTGGAGAAGCGGGGTCATCAGGTAATAACGGCTACCAACGGTGAAGAAGGATGGCAGGCGATACGGCAGCAGAAGCCGGAGCTGATCCTGCTGGACCTCTTAATGCCGGTTATGAGCGGGTACGAGGTGTTGCGTGAGCTGCGGAATCAGCCGGAGTTCAAGGAGACGCCGTGTATTGTGATCTCTAACTCCGGACAGGCGGACGACCTGAATCGGGCCTTTGCCTACGGCGCGACCGACGTGCTCATTAAAGCGGATTTTGATGCCGAACAGTTGGTGAACAAAGTGGAAAGTCATCTGCCTGGATATGGCCAAACATAACCATTACGAGAAGCATTTCACGGCGACGGAGACGGTGCGGGATATTATCATCGGCATGTCCGATGGTCTGACCGTGCCATTTGCCTTAGCGGCCGGCTTAACCGGCGTGATTGCCGCCTCGCATCTTATTTTGACTGCCGGTTTGGCGGAAATTGCCGCCGGGTCCATCTCGATGGGACTGGGCGGTTATCTGGCGGCCCGCAGCGATGCCGAACATTACGCCAGTGAGCGCCACCGGGAGGAAGAGGAGGTGGTGCGGGTGCCGGAGCGGGAGCGGCAGGAGGTTCGGGATGTACTGCTGGAGTACGGGTTGAGTAAAGAGGAAGCCGAACCGGTGGTAGCCGGTTTGGAGCGCCGACCGGCCGCCTGGGTTGACTTTATGATGCGGTTCGAGCTGGGTCTGGAGGAGCCGCATCCGGCGCGGGCGCTGTGGAGCGCGCTGACCATTGCC
>JAGWZN010000110.1 GCA_018968785.1 Patescibacteria group bacterium | reverse complement strand
GTCTCAACTGATGTACCGGTCGAATAGCGGATTCCTGAGCAATAACCTTACCATAGGCTTCAAGTTTAGCTATCTGTTCGTTAATATCATGGTATCTCTCAATTTGTTTTCCAAGATACTCACGACGTACTTGAGCCGCTTGCTCGCCAACGGTCTTTATTACTTGATCATAGACTTGTTGTAAATGCTGAAGTTCTGCTGCATGCTGGGAAGAGTTCTCCCAACTGGCGGGATAAATTGGTTTATCAGGACTGACGACATGAGGAACCAAGAAAATCGGACTGGCAGAACCCTGATGTCCGTGATTATTTAGGTGCTTAGTAAGATCTTCCCCATAGAACGCATCGAAGACGGTTGGATGGTAGCGTCCATTGATTGTACTGGCGGCAACAGCTGCCCAAACAGAGTTCAGTGTGCCTAGGTAATCATCAAAACAGGCCACGTCGGCTGCGTCTCTGTAATAGCCCCGACTCGGAGTAGGATGATCTAGGGATCCGAAGCGCATCGGTAACTGCACCGCTGGAGTTCCTACCCCGTTAAGACGGCTTCCGTGATAAAAGAGATGTTGGAGAAGACGGCCTCGAGCCAAGCCGGGAGCGATTCTTCGATATTCCTCTTGACTAAGCCGGTCTTGAACCCGGTTAAAATTAGTCCCTAGATCCTGGTCAAGATCGCCTTGATACGAGTACTGTAGATATCTTCGCATACCATCTAGTATGGGTCTATAGCGGGAATCTTGAATGGAGTTCAATCCTTCAAATTGTGGCTGTTTGGCTAAATGGCGCAGATCTTCTGCCAGAAAACCGTGAAGGGTGCTTTGGATAAAATCCATACGCGCCTTACGGGTAGTTTCGGTTAACTCTAATTTACCCGTGGATAGTAGTTGTTGGCTGACGGTAGTAACAAACTCTTCCCGTAATTCATGTTCACGAGATGCTTCATCAAAGATCTGTTCTACGACCCGGGGATTGGCATAGAGACCATCAATTGTTCGGTCAACTTCTTCTAGGCGACGAAAGAGCTCTCCTCCCACCTGAAGTTGTGTTGTCAATCGGTCTATCTTTCGGGTTGCTTCATCAACCCTGGTTCCTTGGATGTTAACCTGCCCACGAAGCACTTTCAATTCTTGGGCAGAACGATCGAGTGCGGCCTCCGCCTCGGTAAGCGCTGCGGTCACTTCAGGGGCTATTGCTGATTTCGAGGTGCCATCTTGGTTTATTGTCAAACCCCTTATGGCGGTTAATCTCTCTTGGGTTGCTTCTATTTGTTGAATAGCAGCTGCCTCTGCCGCTGTGAGCCTTTTAAACTCATCTTCTAACCGTGGGCGTTCTATTTTTTGGTTTTCTAGGTTGGATTGTAATTCTTGCTGGTCAGACCAGTTAACCCCGTTTGATTCAATTTCTTCTCCGATGCGAGATCGCTCCTCTTGCGCAGTTTGGTACTCTGCCGTTTGCTGATCAGCAAGCTGTTGCTCCCCGGCTTGACGCTCAGCATTCTCTTCATGAGCTCTTTGGGCGGCCGCAAGGGCGTCTAGATCAAAAGAGGGACTAGCTACTACGGTGCGTGTATTGTCGCCTACCCCGGCAGGCTGATTTGGATCTTCTTCTGGATAAGCCATGCTAATATAGCTTAACAATATACATAGTTATGGTATCAAGCGAAAAAGCGGGTTGTCCAGTCTTTACAACTCACAGTCTATTCTATTTACTTCATCAGGGAGTGGCGGTCGTAATCATAGCAACTCAGGTAAAAAGTCCATGAGACTTATATCTTTACCCGCTTCAGTAGTAAAGAGTTCATCACGACCGAAATTGAACTCAGCGCCATGGCGGCGGACGCGTAAATCGGACTAAGCAGAAAGTGAAAGAAGGGATACAGCGCGCCGGCGGCGACCGGTATCAGCAGGATATTATAACCAAACGCCCAGACCAAATTCATTTTAATCGCGCGCATTGTCTTGCGGGAAAGAGCGATCGCGCTGGTAACCGCGGTCATGTCTTTATTCATCAAGGTAATATCCGCCGCTTCCATTGCCACATCCGTTCCGCTCCCCATGGCGATGCCGACATCAGCCGCAGCCAACGCGGGAGCGTCATTTATGCCGTCGCCGACCATTGCCACCGTGTATCCTTCTGCCTGCAGCTGGCGTACCTGAATCTCTTTATCTTGGGGTAATACCTCGGCTAGTACACGCGTAATGCCGAGCTGTCGGGCAATGGCTTCCGCCGTGCGCAGGTTGTCGCCGGTAATCATGTATACGGTTATACCAAGTTGATTCAACTTTTTAACCGTTTCGACCGCGGATGTCTTAATGGTATCGGCTACCGCGACTAAACCGGCAAGCGCTCCGTTAATGCTGAGCAGCATCACTGTCTTCCCCTCCGATTCCAGCTCCTCTACCCGACGCGCGGTATTCTTATCCTCCACTCCGTTAACTCCCCTATCTCGCATCAGTTGACGATTGCCGAACAGAACCTTCTTTCCGTCCACAACTCCTTCTATCCCCCCGCCCGGAATCGCCTGAAAATCCTGAACGTCAAAGAGCGTTTTCTCCTCAGCTTTCCGGACGATCGCCTCGGCCAGGGAATGTTCCGATCCCTTTTCAATGGAAGCGGCGATGCGGATAACCTCTTCCTCGGAAAGATCACCGGTTAGCACGGTATCGGTTATTTCAGGTTGGCCGTTGGTAAGCGTTCCGGTTTTATCAAATACCATGGCCGTTACCTTATGTGCCGTTTCCAGTGCCTCGGCGCTGCGAATAAGGACGCCCCGCCCCGCCCCTTTTCCGGTGCCGACCATGATTGCCGTGGGAGTAGCCAGACCCATGGCGCAGGGACAGGCGACAATCAACACGGTAATTGCCGAGAGAAAGGCCCGGGTCAGTACCGGAGCGGAACCGAAGTCGTACCAGATAATAAAGGTGGCCACCGCGATCATCATAACCGCCGGCACAAAGTAAGCGGAGATCAGATCAGCCAGCCGCTGGATGGGAGCCTTGGAGCTTTGCGCTTCTTCCACCAGTTTAATAATCCGGGAGAGCATCGTCTCGCTCCCCACTTTTTCAGCTTGAAAGATAAAACTTCCTGTCTTATTCAGCGTCGCGCCGATTACCGGATCCCCCTTCTTTTTCTCAACCGGAATACTCTCGCCGGTGACCATTGATTCGTCCAGGGTGGAACTCCCCTCAATCACCGTTCCGTCCACTGGCACTTTTTCGCCGGGTCGGACCCGGATAGTGTCTCCCATCTTCACCTCGGCGAGCGAGATGTCCGTTTCGACGCCGTCACGGATTATCCGGGCGGTTTTCGCTTGCAAGCCGATCAGCTGCCGAATGGCGTCCGAGGTATGGCTTTTGGCGGTATCCTCGAAATAACGACCAAGTAGGATCAGGGCAATTACCAGAACGGCGACATCAAAGTACGGCATCGAGTTCATGCCGGCTCCCGCAACCACCTTGGGAAAGAAAGTGACAAAAACCGAGTACCCGTAGGCGACCGTGGTGCCGATG
>JAGWZN010000109.1 GCA_018968785.1 Patescibacteria group bacterium | reverse complement strand
CACCGATAATCACCACCGAACCGGGATGGTGCTGGTTGTAGTAGGCGGCAATCGTATCGGCGTCTTTCAGGGTTTTAAGCGTAAAAACACCCGGCTGATCGGCGCCGGGAATCGGCGGGAGAAAGGAAGTGGAACCGGTCGCCAGCAAAAGCCGGTCGTACGGCTGGTCATACTCTTTGCCGGTTGCGGTATCTTTCAGACGGACCTTTTTGGCTTTGGCGTTTATGGCCAGCGCCTCGGTATTCACGCGGACATCAATGTTAAACCGGAGTCGAAGCAGCTCGGGAGTCGTAATGGTAAGCCGTTCTCGTTCGGAAATAATACCGCCGAGATAGTACGGCAAGCCGCAGTTGGCGTAGGAGATATCGGGATCGCGCTCAACCAGCACAATTTTCGCGCGTTCGTCATTCCGGCGTAGCCGAGTGGCCGCGCTCGCGCCCCCGGCAACCCCGCCGATGATAAGATAGGTTGTCATGCGCCCTCCCGACATTTATATATTTTTATATTACTCCAAACTGCTCAGCTTGGAATACTCAAAGGTTTTAGTTGCTGTTATCGGTGGGGGTCGGAGTCGGCGCTACTTTCCCATTGAGAAAATCGACAACACCTTGAGCCACTCCTTGAGCAAGTAGCTGGGAATCACCCGTGAGGATCGCCTGGTCGGTCGGGTTGCTGACAAATCCGAGCTCAATAATCGCGCCCGGAGTCTGGGGCGCGATAGCGTGATTAAATTTTTGAAAATTAAAAGCGTAGTACTGATCCATGTTATCGGTAATGGCCGGGTTCTGGTTCATGCCGGTTACTTGCCCGTAATCCTGGTTGATATCATCGCTTAAGGTGAGAGATTTATCACTGGCATCCCAGTACGACCCGGCCGTCTTATACCCGTACACACTGGTTACGTCATTACCGTCTGCATGAATCGCCACGAAGGCATTGGCACAGTAGCCCGGCGGCACAGTAGCCGGCAGGAGATCAACGCTGATACCGTCCTTCTGCAGAATCGCCACCGTTTTCTTGGCGACATCCAGGTTAACATCTACCTCGTTCACTCCTCCTGATGACGCGCCAAAGTCCCAGCGCAGGCTGGACAGCTCATCCGGCATTTGGTCAGTTTGCCAGTGGCCGGCTTGAATACCAACCTTAGGAGAGCTGCCAACCGCACCCGGGCAGGAACCGGTATCGGCTGAAACCGACTTAACCGAAGAGCCAACCGAATGTAGCAGGTTCAGGCCAGCCGCTAACCCGGACTGTTTGGAATGGTTGCGATAAGCTGTTACCGCTCCCAACCCGACCAGTATCGCGCATAACCCGAGAATCAGGAGTTTCCTCCTGGCTGCCCGCTGTTTTTTTCGAAATTGATACGGTATCCGCGCGCTGTTCACTTTACTATTAAAGCAAAAATTCCTGAGAATTTCATGGCGTGAACTGCTATACTTGGCGTATGGTCCTCCCACTGCTTATTTTGTTTGTCGCTGTCGCCGTTCGGCTAATCAGCCTGACTTATCCGTTTGGCGATTACGACGAGGGCGTCTACCTGGCTACCGTCCGATCGGTCTTACACGGCTTTCCCCTCCTTTCCCAGACCTACATTTCCCAAGGAACCCTTTTTATCTATATCTCGGAACTGTTTTATCGGGTCTCGGCTACTATTCAGTCCGTACGCCTGTTTCCGGTTATCTGCTCTTTGGTCGCCATTGCTCTGGTCTACATTCTGATTAACCGGTACTACAACCGGACCGCCGCCACGTTTGCCGCCCTGTATCTCGCCTTTGACGGTTCTTTTCTTACCGTTTCGCGAACGTTCCAGGTTGATCTGCCCTGGACCGCCTTCAGCGTTGTTTCTCTGTATTTTCTGCTTCGGTTTCATCGGACCAACCGCCAGATCGACGTGCTCCTTTCGGCCGTTTTTTTTGGTTTGAGTATTTTCCTTAAAGTTAACCCGTTGCTGGTACCGGTTATTATTACTTATTTTCTCCTTCTGATTCCGTCCCGCGGCGTTCGCCCTCTCTACAACCTCCTTTGGTATCCGCTGATTTCGCTTGCCGTGCTTTTTCTGGTTGTGCCGATTCCCGATCTGCCCGCTTTTTATACAAACGTGATCAGCGTCCGTGCCACTCATACCGGCCTGCACTGGCTGTCTTGGCTGACCGGTACTCGCCGGCTCCTGGTCAGCAAAGAGGCGCCGCTGATCGGACTGGATATGTACGCCACTGTCTGTTTGATCTTTTCCGCCTGGCGCTCTCGATGCCGATTTCATAAATGGCTGGAACAAAACCTGCTTGCCGTCCTAGCGCTGATCTGGCTGTTGATAACGGCAATCGCTTTCAGCTTGTACACCTTACTGTTTCCTCATCATTTTGTCTTCTTTATCCTCCCGGCCGTACTACTGGCCGCTACGGTTATCCGGCTAAAGCCGGTATGGGCAGGTATCGCTCTCGGCCTGATTTTTTATGCCGCTTTCCTGGGGGGCAATTCGCTGACCCGCACACTTCATCCGGTGGAAAGCGGCTACTACCGAACCCTATCCGCCACCGCCGCTTATCTTGACATTCACACTACGGCCGCTCAGTACGTCGTGGCGGACGATCAAATCGTTTTGTATCTGGCCAATCGCGACACGCCGCCCAATCTGGTTGATACCTCCTATGTCACGATCAGCTCCGACCTGCTCACACCGTCTGAGTTTAGCCGAACCCTGGCTCAATACCGTCCTGCCGCGGTTGTGCCGGTCTCCGGCCGGTTCGCCTCTCTCGCCGGCTTCCCACCCCTGATCTTGACCACCGATTATCGACCGGTCAAACTGACGGATGGCGCGACTATATATATTTATACCGGCCATGGCAAGCAATAACTCTGACACTCAAAACCTGCGCATCTGCGTACTCGGCAACGCCGGCAGCGGCAAAACCACCTTGGCCTTGGCTCTGGCCCGACATTTCCATCTGCCGATTTTTCATCTGGACCGGGAGCTGCGGCATGACCATTTTGTTTTATATCCTCCTGATGAGCTGTTCCACCGCCACAACCGGATCATTGCCGGCGACCGCTGGGTAATTGACGGCAACTACCTTTCTCTCTTATCCGACCGGCTGGAACGGGCTACAGTCGCGATTTACCTCGATATCTCCCGAACCGTCAGCTTGCCCCGGATTATCCGGCGTTATCTGCGCAACAGCCATGTGCGGGAGAGCATTCCGGAAGGCGCCCGCAACAAGCTGGACTGGGAGTTTTTAAAGTGGTCGATGTACTATTCGCGCAAACGCCACCTGGATGAACTGAAGCTATTGAGCGCGGGACTACCGCATCTGCGCGTCATCATTCTGCGCGCCGGAAGCGCCTCAGAGTGGCAAAAGCGGGTCATTAAGGAGCTGGAAGCGATGGATTAGGCGTCTCCGGCTATTTGAAGGCCCAAATCTTGCTCATCCCGTAGTTCCAGAAAAATACCACTGCCACGGCGATTAGTTTAGCCGGGTTCAGTCCCATTCCGCCTCGCACATGCAGGAAGTGAATAATCAGCTCGGTC
>JAGWZN010000108.1 GCA_018968785.1 Patescibacteria group bacterium | reverse complement strand
GAATACTATGTCCGTGAATGCCAAGTCATTTCCCGCCCTCCAGGTCACCTCACTCCATAAGTTCTACGGCTCTTTTGAAGCGGTTAAAGGAATATCTTTTGAAGTGGCGCCAGGAGAGATATTCGCGTTAATCGGCCCGAACGGCGCCGGTAAGTCCACCACTTTGCGGACAGTCGCCACCCTACTGCGACCCACTTCCGGCACCCTGACAGTAGACGGGCATGACATACAAAAAGAACCGGATACCGTGCGCTCTTTGATCAGTTATCTGCCGGAAGAAGCTGGAGCGTATAAAAACCTCTCCGGCTTAGCGTATCTGGATTTCATGGCTGGCCTATACGCTAACTCTCCGGCCGAAAAAACGGCGGCGATCAAGCGAGCCATTAAAATTTGCCAGTTAGGTTCGCGTATTCAGGATAAGGTCAGCACCTATAGTAAAGGCATGAGCCGGAAACTGTTATTGGCCCGCGCGGTGATGACTGAGCCGGTTCTCGCCATTCTGGATGAGCCGACCGGCGGCTTGGATGTGCTCAACGCCCGGGAGATTCGCCAAACCATCCGGGACCTGACTAAAAACGGAACGGCGGTTTTGCTCTCCAGTCATAATATGCTAGAGGTGGAGTTTCTTTCCGATCGGGTCGGTATTATTTACCAGGGCGTTCTCCTGGAAACCGGAACCGCCGCGTCCTTAAAGAAGAAATATCAAGCCGATAATCTGGAAGAAGTGTTCGCTAAGGCCATTCAATCATGAATAAATTCCTTGTCCTACTAAAGAAGGAAATCCGGGAACTGCTCACCCTTCAAATTATCGTACCCCTGCTGGCGGTTTCGCTGATTTTTGTCTTTATCGGCCGGGTTGTCTCCAGCGCGAAAGGCAGCAGCGAAAACCAGGTGGTTGGCGTGGTGGATCAAGACCATACCGCCGCCTCTCAGACTGTTAAAACCATCCTGGGGAAGAGCGGATTTACCGTGCGCGACTATAGCGGCTCGGTTGATGCGGCGATTGCCGATACCGAGGCAAATAACGGAACCGAGGTAGTGCTTATACCGAGCGGCTTTGGCGCCAGCCTGGAGAAGCTGCCCGCCCTGCCGTTATCCAGCTACACAATTTTACATAATTTCTCAGCGGCCGGACTGTCCCATCTGGCTACGTTTAGTTCGGCGCTCACAACCTTAAATGACGCCTTCCGGGCCCAACTGGTGACCAGCCGGACCACTCTTAATCCGGCGGTAGTGAAAAATCCGATCACCACTACCGACTACGTGCAGATTGGGAATCGGCGCGCGCCCGGTAACCCGGCGGCCTTAGCTTCCTTCGCCAGCCAACAGTTCACCTTTATTCCGATTATTCTTTTCTTTATTCTGATCTTCGCTTCCCAGATTATTGCCAGCACTATTGCCAGTGAAAAGGAGAATAAAACCTTAGAGACGCTGCTGAGCCTGCCGGTCAGCCGGCGCTCCATTATCTTTGCCAAGATGCTGGCGGCCGGTCTGTTTGCCGGACTGAGCTCCCTGATCTACCTGTACGGGTATCAACGGTATTTACTAAACGCGACCAGCGACACCAACAATAGCGCCATCCACGATCTGGCCGCCCGGCTCGGCCTTGTCTTTACTCCTTCCGATTACGTTCTAATGGGCGTGACTTTATTCGGAGCTATTTTAATCGCGCTCGTCGCGGCGCTTATTCTCGGCGCCTTTGCCGAGGACGTGAAAAGCGTGCAAGGTCTGCTTATGCCGTTGCTGCTGCTGGCGATTATCCCGTATGTCCTGAGCTTGGCGCTCGATATCAACTCGGTTTCGGCACCGGTGCGCTGGCTCGTATACGCTATTCCGTTTTCGCACGCGTTCCTCGCGCCACCCAACCTGATCCTCCACAACTTTTCCGCGATCGGTTGGGGTATTGCCTATGAGGCGGTATTCTTCGCCATCTGCTTCGCGATCGCAGTGCGCATCTTTTCCACCGACTGGATCGTGACCATGAAACTGAGTTTGCGTCGTTCCCGCTCTCAAGTCGCGAAACGCATTTAATAATTAATTAATGAATATTTTGTAATCTAGATTACAAAAATAACTGTTTGGTGTATTAAACATTTTTTGTTATCGGCTTTCATAGCGCATAAGCTCAATGCTCAGTTATTTTCGGCTCCGACTGCTGTTTGCAGCCAGATGGCAAAAGGTTATAGTAAATATGATCTATAGAAACCTGTTGGGAAAGGAGTCGGAATTAACGTCTTAATGTTCGGCTGGGAGCTCCCACCATATAATTCAGGAGGGCTAGGCACCGCGTGCCTAGGGTTAACCGAGGGGCTTACCTCTCTTGGCCTTTCCGTCGATTTTGTAGTTCCTAAGGTGTTCGGACAGTATCCCTTCAGCCATATGCGAATACTGAGCGCGGCGGACTACTCTTCCTCATCTCACATCAAGGCGTTGCTGGCGCTTAATGACACCCAGCAAGCGCTGATCGCCCAGAGCCTCGGGTACGGCAACCGGCTGACCCTTGATGAGAAAAAGCGGCTTTTGGTGCAACATCTCCATCAGCAGATTCCGGTCGCGCCGCATATCCAGGCAACCTGGTACGCCCAGCAAGCCGCCTCGATTGCCGCGAAAACTAAGTTCGATGTCGTGCATTGCCATGATTGGATGACCTACTACTGCGGTACCGCCGCCCAAAAAGTCGCTTCGAACCGCGGTGAAACCACGCCAGTAGTCGCCCATGTCCATGCCACGGAGATTGACCGCTCCGGCGCTGCCGGCGATCCGGCCATTATCGATATCGAGAAGAAGGGGTTGCAAGCAGCCGATCGGGTGGTAACGGTCAGTCACTATACTAAACAGGTCGTGCATAACCATTATGACGTTCCCCTTTCCAAAATCTCGGTCGTGCATAACGGTATTCCCACCCAGCGGGAGCCGGAGCGGTTTGATTTACACGAGCTGAAAAAGCATTTTAAGCTGGTTCTATTTATGGGACGGATCACCATGCAAAAGGGACCAGACTACTTTATTAAATTGGCGAAAGCGGTAACCGACCGGGATCCGACCGTGAAGTTTATCATGGTCGGTAGCGGCGATATGGAGAAGCGGTGCATTGAGGAAGCGGCCCGGCTCGGCCTGACCGGCAAGATTCTGTTTAGCACCTTCCTGCGCGGCAAAGATGTGGATCGGGCGTATCAGCTAGCCGATCTGTTCGTAATGCCGTCGGTTTCCGAGCCGTTCGGCATTGTTGCTTTAGAGGCGCTCCAGAATGGCACCCCGGCACTGGTTTCCAAGCAGTCGGGAGTGATCGAGGTCTGTCCGCATCTGGTCCAAGTGGATTTCTGGGATATCGACGCCATGCGTAACGCCGTACTCGATACTCTCTACAACCCAGGCTACACTGCCGCCGTCCGTGAGTACGCCAAGCATGACCTGCCCAAGCTCTCCTGGCATAACTCCGCCGAGCGGATGCGGGAGGTGTATGAAGATGTCCTGGCAGCCGCGCAACCGGCCCCGCTGTTCCATCTGCAGCCAGCTTTTGCTCCGGCTTAACCGTTCTTAACCGTTACCGTGCCTAGCATC
>JAGWZN010000107.1 GCA_018968785.1 Patescibacteria group bacterium | reverse complement strand
CGCCTCCATTCAGCACCGCAAGAAGCGCTCCTACTACCACTGTCCCAACCAGAAGGTGAAGCACACCAATTTCGGCCAGCACATGCTGGTGGCGGAAATGGACGAGATGTTCAGCGACCTCTTTAAGAACATGTCCCTGCCGCGGGAGATTATCGAGCGGACGATTGCCAAGGCCAAGGAAGTCTTCCGCCGTTCGCACGGCGACCTGGATACCAAGATCAGGGAGCTTTCTGTGCACAAAACCAGGCTGGAGGACCGGCGCAACGAACTGGAGGTCAAACTGCTGGACAAGGTAGTGACGGATGACACTTACCGCCGCCAGTCCACCGACCTGAATAACCAGATCAGGGACATCGATACCGAGCTGGCCAAGCTGCAGAGCGCCAAGACCGGCAATATGCTGGAGTTCGAGCAGCTGCTGAAGATGGCCGATAATATTTACGCCGCCTTCCAAGAGGCGCCTTATGAGCTGAAGCGAAAATACTTCGGCCTGTTCTGGGAAAAGCTAACCGTACAGGACAAGAAAATCAAAGAGGCAGTACCGTCAAAGCTCTTCCGAGCGGTACTGCCTCTTTCTTTTGCAACCCTCAAAACTCGCAAACCAATTAAGGAAAACATACCCGTACAATTGGTCTCAAGTTCTCAGGGATGGCTGCCTGGGTAGGATTCGAACCTACGGTTTTCTCGTCCAGAGCGAGATGCCTTACCGCTTGGCCACCAGGCAACGCATATGTATGCTATCAAAAAATCAGGTTAGAGGCAATTACTAGACTTGCTTCATATCACTTCCAGAACGGACTGCAGTCGAACTAGCGACTCTTCGCGGCCAAGCACGGATAACATTTCAAATGCGCCCGGCGAAGCCGGCTCGCCGGTGAGTGCCGCCCGGATCGGCCATAACACCTCTCCCTTCTTATAACCATTCTCCTCGATATACGCGTATACCGCTTCCTCCAGTCCCTCCGTCGTCCAATTTTTGCCGATGTTTTGTAATACCTCGACCGTCTGAGCATACATCGTCAAAATCTCGGCTCGATCTGATTTCTTGGGGATTATCAGCTCTACAAGCTCCGGCGTTACTTCCGGACGACGCAAGAAGAAATGAGTCAACGCTTCCGTTTCATCGAAATGCTTCATTCTTTCCTGAACCGCGCCAGCGACCGCCATTAAATACCGGTCAAGATTATCAGGAAGAATAATTTCATGCGCTAATTTTCCGGCTTCCATAAGCTCAGCCTTTTCCCATCGAGGGTAGAGGTATTCCAAAAACTTGGTAATTGGAAGATGGCGAATGTACCAACCATTCACAAAATCCAGTCGCTCGAAGCTGAATACCGCCGGTGATTTCTGCACTTTCTCTAACCGAAACCGATCAGCCAGCTCTTCCCGGCTGAAAAACTCCTCCTCTGTTCCGGGCGACCATCCGAGAAAAGCCAGCACATTACATAACGCTTCCGGCAGATACCCTTTCTCCTGATAATCCAGCACCGCCACGTCGCCATCCCGCTTAGAAAGTTTATGCTTTCCATCCGGACCTAAAATAACCGGCACATGGGCGAAAGCCGGCGGATCCCAACCAAACGCCTGATACAGTAGGATGTTTTTCGGCAGTGACGGAATCCACTCCTCCCCTCGCAACACACAGGAAATCTTCATAAAATGGTCATCAACGACACTGGCCAGTTGATAGGTCGGAAAACCGTCGGATTTCAGCAGGACATAATCATCAAGAATAGCCACCTGAAAGGTGATTTCACCGCGAATCAGATCGACAAACCGGACCTCGCCGGAATCGGGAATGGCGTGACGGATCACATACGGCTCGCCGGCCGCCGCTCTCCGGTCCGACTCTTCCCGGGTCAGAGAACGGCACTGCCGATCATACCGCGGCGGCAGATGGTTAGCCTGCTGCTCGGCCCGCATCTGTTCCAGCCGTTCCGGCGTGCAAAAACACCGGTAGGCGTGCCCATCCTCAACCAGCCGGTCGGCCTGCTCGCGATAGATCGACAGCCGCTGAGACTGAATATACGGGCCGTACTCACCTTTTTCCGCCAGCTTGCCGTTCTCATCCAGATACACGCCCTCATCGGGAGTAATACCCATCCACCGCATCGCCTCCAGGAGCCGCTCGGTCGCGCCCGGCACCAGTCGGCTCTGATCGGTATCTTCAATCCGGACAATAAACACTCCGTCTTGGGCGCCGCGCGCGGTCAGCCAATCAAAAATAACGGTGCGCAAACTGCCAAGGTGCAGTTCTCCGGTTGGACTGGGGGCGTAACGAACCCGCATACTATAGGATATTACCGGATGATAACAGGTGTTCCGATAGACGCCCAGTCGTAGACCTTCTTATCGTCTGACCGGAGCAGCTCCACGCATCCGTCGGAAAACCTCTGCTTGCCCACCAGATCTGGGCTGTCCAACCACTTGTTTGTTGTCTCATCCTTCGGCCACCCGTGGATAGCCCAGTTGCCGCGTGGAAACAATTCTCCTTTACGATGGTCAGCCTTGAACGGCATGGTAGGACCGCAGTCGCAGAAGTCAAGAGTGTCTTTCCATCCCCAGTTAGCCATCTTCTCCTCGACTTGGTAAGTGCCAGTAGGGGTAAGACGACCATCCCGGCCGCTGGAGCAAGGGAATGAGTAGACCAACTTGTTCCCTTCCCAGCAGGTTAAGCGCTGCGTCTTGAGATCCACCCGAATTCGCTTAGCTGATCTGCTGCCCCCTGAATGCGTCTGGTCGTGGGTAGTTGCCTTCTCGCTGGTGCAGGGCGCAACCCTCATGAATGACAGAAGGGTAGTGGCGGTAAGGGCGGTAATTGCGACAGCTTGCCCACGACGCTCTCTATTACGTTCAGGTTGAGGACGGATAGGTGTTTCTGCGGGACTTTGCTCAAAAGACATGTGACAAAGATCAGTAATATGATCCCATTTGCTTTAGATAGTAGCCAGCATAGCACTGGTGCTCAAAAATAACAACCGTACAATTCCTTTGTCGCTTCGACATAATTAAGTATACAACGACTCTCTTCTATATACCAGAATTCTATAGATTACAAAGAACGCTCCGAATCATGGAATTACCACGTTAGGTTAACACATTCGGATAATGAGTAATACGCGGCTTGCCGGATTTCACTTCAACAGTCACCGCGTCGACCTGAATATTCCGGTCAGGATAACGGGCGGAAATCACTCGCGCCAGCAGCCGCAGTTTAGCCTGCTTCTTCCGATCGACTTTAAACAGCGGGTGAGCATACGACGATGAGGTTTGACTTTTCACCTCAACCAGCACAACGGCCGAATCGGCATCCATCAAAAGATCAATCTCGCCTTGCGGTAAAACCAGATTGCGAGCCAGTTCCCGATACCCTTTCTTCACTAAAAACCCGGCAGCCTGGTCTTCACCAAAGCGGCCGAGCTGCCGACGGCTATCAACTGACGAACTCATTGCAAAACTCTTTTACCTTCGAACAGATTAGATTCCGAGCGAAACCGGTGAAGGATGAGGAAGCGTATCGGATATACGGTGACGAGTCCTGAATCGGTTGCAGCCGGAATCTAATCTGTGC
>JAGWZN010000106.1 GCA_018968785.1 Patescibacteria group bacterium | reverse complement strand
TTCCGAGCGAAACCGGTGAAGGATGAGGAAGCGTATCGGATATACGGTGACGAGTCCTGAATCGGTTGCAGCCGGAATCTAATCTGTGCAGAAAGGAACAGGTGTTTTGCAATGAGTTCATTGTATTTGTCGCGTAGCCGTCCGTCTTCCCGGCGGATAAATTCGCTTAGTTCTTCCAGTGTCATTTTAGTGCGTTATGGGCTCTTCTCAATAATAGCAGATTTCTCTTGCAAGCCGAACGTTGGCGAGCTATACTAAAGATGGTTTCTTGGTTTTGAAATCGTCTTTGCTCATGATTATATTCCGGCGGAAAACGATGCTCCGCTTCCTTCCCAGGCTGGTTTTTGTGTTAGTCGTAATCAGTTTGGGAATTCTACTTGATAATGGCGCCGCCCACGCTTCTTCAGAACGGCTGCTTCCTTTTAGCGCACCCTTGCACTCGGCGGCAACCAACCTGCCGGTTCCAGATGGGAACTACACCCTGACTTTCCGAATTTACTCGGTAGCCACCGATGGGACGGCTCTCTGGAGCGAAACCCAAACTCTAGCGGTAACCAATGGACTGGTGGTGGCTGATCTAGGCTCGGTGACGCCTTTCCCCGACTCGTTTAATTTCTCCGATGGGCCTTACTATCTGGGAATTACAGTCGGCAGCGACGATGAAATGACTCCGCGCAAGCGGATTGGCGAAGTGCCAATGGCCTTCAACGCTGACACGCTTGGAGGCTTAACCGTCGGCAGTAGTGCCAATAACATTGTGCAACTGGACCAGAATGGCTGGCTGACCCTGTCCGGCGGGGCGGCAATTGGTAATAATCTGACGGTGGCCGGGAACGTTACCTCCACTGGTGAAATTACGGTTCAATCCGGTGGCGCGCAGATAACCGGTAATTCGGTATTGAACGGCAGCTTGACTGGTCTGACCGGCTTGAGCGTAACCTCGGGCGGGGCCAGTATTGCCGCGGGAGGGCTGACAGTGGTTGGCGCGACTGGCCTAACTGGCAACTTGAGTGTGACCGGCACGGCCAGCTTAAGCGGCGATAATCGGCCTGGCTGGCGGACTGTGCGGCATCGGCCTGGCTTGGCTACTGGAGCGAGGAGTGCAGTTGATCTTTTCGCAAATGGTTAATTATTACGGTGGAACCCAGCAACAGCTCTTCGCCCATCCGGTCTGGCTATTGCCTTCCATGCTGATCTTTCCCACCTTGCTGGCGGTAATCACCGGGCTGTATCCGGCGATCCGGGCTGCTCGCCTCAAACCCCTGCTGGCTCTTGGACAAGGATAAAAATATTTGGTATACCTGGGAATGACTCTAATCGAACCGGTTTTGAAATGGCTTGAGCGGTTGAGGATGGCGTTTGAAACTGACTGATTATCGAAGTAGCCATTCGTAGAGGGGAACTATCTTTATTGTCGTGTTCTTATTCACGATAGTTTCCCGATCACTTTCAGTAATGACAGTGAGCTCGGCATTCTGGTGCTCTGCGGCGGCCTCAACAAGCGCTCTCAATTCCCGTTCCCGCGTCTCTGCGCGATCGAAGTTCTGCGCCACCTGTATGAAGGCGTTCTCTTTTGGAAGGAAAAAGTCTACCTCAAAGTCCCGTTCAGTTTTGTAGTAGTGGATATCTTGTCCTTTCCGGCGTAAGTCAAGGAATATCGCATTCTCCATGAGCTTACCGATATTTTTAGAAAACGAAAATCCAACTGATTGGATAAGCCCGGTATCAATAGAATAGACTTTTTTAGCGGCGATCTGCTGTTCTTTCACGGAATAGGCGTACTTGTTGGCGATGAAGAAGAGCCAGCTGTTTTCCAGGTAGTCAACATAGTTTTTGACGGTATTGACACTACCTAATTTAAGGAGCTCCTTAAGTTTATTGAACGAGACGGGCGAGGAGATATTACTAACCAAGTAGAAGGCGAGTTCCTTGAGGCTCCGTACGTTGTCAATCTGATATCGAGCAGCAATATCTCGGTAGAGTACGTCGTCGTAGAGGGTCTTATGAATGTCAAGGCCGGGATATTTCAATGCGTCGGGGATGCCTCCCCAGCGGAGGTAGTCGCCGGCCAGTTTTAAGAACAGGCCTTTTTCCGTAGTAGTGAGAACGGTCATATCGGGCAGTGTAACTTTGCGAAACTGGAGAAACTCCCGAAAGGAGAAGGGGAAGAGTTCTACCCGGACCGACCGACCGGTAAGGCGCGTCCCTAGTTCTTGGCTGAGAAGGGAGGCATTGGATCCGGTCACGATGAACTTGAAGCCCTGGTCGTGCAGCCGTCGGACGAATCGTTCCCACTGGGGAACGTTCTGGATCTCGTCGAAGAGGAAGGTCGTTTTCTCCCCGAACAGACTGATCAGGGTCTCGTGAAGGAGGTCGAAATCTTGCACTTGAAAATTTAGCAGCCGCTCGTCCTCGAAGTTGACGAAGTAGTACTCGTCTTTTAGGTATTCTCTGGCGATTTGGGCGAGTAAGGTTGATTTTCCAACGCGCCGGAGACCGGTAACAACCAGAATATATGGGGCCTGCAAAAAATTGTTTATCTGGGGCAGTATTTCCCGTCGCACGCCAAGATCCCTCTTCATAAAGGCCGAAGACTGTTCCTTGAGGACAGAAGCAAGGAGTTCCTTGGTGAGTGTGGTTGACTGTTTATTTTCCATGACAGTTATATCGTAAACTAAATTGTTTTCACTGTCAATGAAAACAATCATCATATAATATTCAGCCTTGGTGAAATGTTTTTTGTTATCAGGTCAAACCAAAAACTCTGAGGGAATCGATTGTCGTTCCTTATCAGGAACCGGCCTATCATAAGGCAAGCACGCACAAGGATCATAGACTGTCCACCGGACAGTCTATGTGGTAGAAGCGGCAAGTTTGCACAAGGTACTCGACTCCCTTACTCTTACTCAAGAGAAAAGGGAATAATACATTACTCCCTTTTCTCTTGGTAGCGCCAGCGGGAGTCGAACCCGCGATTTCCAGGATGAAAACCTGGCGTCCTAGGCCACTAGACGATGGCGCCTTATTCAGTTGAGTAGCAAGTTGGTGGGTCCGGTGGGACTCGATTGTCGTTCTCTATCGAGAACCAGCCTTCCGGCAGGGTGGTACTCTCGTCCCACCATTCAATTGTACCAACTTCAATAATCAACATTAAGTTGATCAATGAAGTTGGTGGGTCCGGTGGGACTCGAACCCACAACCAATGGCTTAAGAGGCCACTGCTCTACCATTGAGCTACAGACCCGAACCGTTATCAGATTAATTTTAGCAAAAATGCCGAAAAAGGTAAATAACAAGGGTGGTGCAATGAGCGTAAGTCGTTAGAACTAATCCCATATTCTTTCCTGATAATTGCACCGGGTCTCTAAGCGAGAATCATTCAGAACTCCTTACTGAACCACTCGGTTCGCTCCATTGTTCTTCACAGTTTACGCTTCTAGTCACCAAGAAGCGCGGCATTTTTCGCCGGTATGTCTTTCGAGGCAAATGTTACTGTTAACACTCTGGTACCCTGGTCGTAATGGGAGTGAACCAACGGTCGAAAGGTGCCGGTGTTTATTTCAAGATATCGAATTGC
>JAGWZN010000105.1 GCA_018968785.1 Patescibacteria group bacterium | reverse complement strand
CGGCTACTCTGGCGCGGAAGTGGCCAACCCTAGCGTTTCCAGGCTCTTGTACGCTTGCCAGACTTCCGCCGGAATCTCTTGCGGTATTTGATATCCCTTATCCGCGTAAGCGCTCAGCCGGGCGATATCTCCGAGCATAATGCTGATTGACCGCGCTTTTCCCAGCGGAGAGCTTTCCATGTATTCCTGATAGCTGAGTTGAGGAGAGGTGACTACCGCCGCAACTTGGGGCCACTGCTTCCGCAGCGTCGCGTATAATCGCCGTTCCATATACGGTTTCTGCACGCCGATAATCCGCTTAACCTGTATCTTCTCACGCTCAAGCAGCTCTTTTGTGAAGCGAATATTCTCACCCGAGTTGCTGGAGCGGGTTTCGAGAAGAACTTTATCGGGCGGGACACCGTGCCACAGCGCTCTATCGGCAAACGTCTCCGCTTCTGATTTATTCCAACCGGTAGTTGAATCGCTTTGGCCGCCGGTGAACACAATGAGGGGAGCATAGCCGGCATGGTAGAGCTCGGCGGCGCGATCGGCCACCGCGGGATTATAGCTTCCAAATACAATAATCACGTCAGCCTTTTCGATCGGTTGATGCATGAGAAGATAATCCCACACGCGACTTGCCAGTTTATCTACTTCTTCCCAGTTCATATTTACCCCGACCTATTGTACAAAACTTTAGTTATGCCTACTTAGGTGTGTAACCTAGGTTTTTTCTGAAGAAGGATATAAAGGATGTATAAGATTAATTATGCTTATAATAGCCCAGTCGCTCTTGCTTGACTACGCTGTGTTGGGTGGAAATAATAATGTGCTATAATACCTACATGCAAAAATCATTCGCAATTATTCTCATCCTCGGTTTTTTGGTCGTTGACTTCTTTTTCTTTCACGATCTCTTTAAGGCCGGTGAAGTTACTACTCTTCCGCAGTACCTAACCGGTATATTAAGCATTGTCGTGTTTGTGGTCGCGATACAGTCTTTGCTGAAAAACCGGAAACAAGATTAATTACGACGCGGTCACACCGTCTGCCTAGCCCAAATGCCTGATCAAGCTGAAGTTTTTCTGGAGGCCCAATCTTTGCATAAGACGTATGGTCGCGGAGCGGCCGCTTTTGAGGCGTTGAAGGGAGTGAGCCTCAGCATTAAAGAAGGCGATTCCCTGGCAATTTTAGGCAAGTCCGGCTCCGGCAAATCCACTCTCATGCACCTTTTGGCCGGTCTGGATCAACCGACAACCGGGAGCATTTGTTATCAAGGGGAATCGCTCTCCAATATGAATGAAGGGCAACTTTCGGAGTTCCGCAACCACAATGTCGGCTTCATTTTCCAGCAATTTTTTCTTCAGCCAACCTTAACCGTATTGGAAAACGTAATACTGCCCCTGAAAATCGCCGGGGAAAGTGGGGAGTATCGGGAAAAACAGGCAAAAGACGCGCTGAGCAAAGTCGGTCTTTCCGATAAGGTTAAAAATCGGGCGACTGATCTTTCCGGAGGTCAGAAGCAGCGGGTGGCGATTGCCCGCGCGCTCGTCGGCAACCCTAAAATCCTTTTTGCCGATGAACCGACCGGCAACTTAGACACGGAAACCGCTTCGGAAGTAATCGAGCTTTTGCAAAGCTTGAATCATCAAGCCGGCATCATCCTGGTTGTGGTTACGCACGATCCTGATCTGGCGAAGCAGTGCCGGCGGCAAATCCATATAAAAGATGGGACTGTTCAATGAAACCGGTTGATTATATTACGACTGCCCAGACCAATCTTGGCCGTAGCAAAGCCCGCACTATCTTAACCGTTTTCGCTATTGTCATTGGCACCTTTACCTTGGCGATGACGACCGCGTTCGGCCAAGGAGTCCAGCAGATTATTAACCTGCAACTGCAGGCGTATACCTCTCCCAATCTGGTTTTCGTAACGGTAGCGAGCGGATCCCAATCAACTCCCGGCACGATCCCTCCTTACCAACCGGGTAGGCAAACCACCGGCGGCGAAGGACACCAACCGTCCATGAACCAGCACGATATCGACGTCATTAAAACCATGCCGTATGTCAGCGCTGCGTATCCTAATCTTCGGGTGAGCGCTGATTATATTCAGTACGGTGCCGGCAAATATCTGATAAGCTTGGCGGGGCTTTATCCCGGCAGCCAAGTAAGTCCGGTCAGCGGTTCTCTGCCGGATCAGAATAGCTCAGGCATCATCTTGCCGTATCCCTATATCCAAACATTTGGCGCCAGTTCGGGTGAGGAGTTGCTCGGCAAGACGGTGACCGTGCATCTGACTAACCAGGCGGATCCAAATAAGCAGGAGGATGTGAAGATGGCGATTACCGGTTTTCTGGCGGATACCGTTCATACGCCGGACGCTTTTATACCGGTTAATAACCTCACCACCTTGGCTGACTTCCAAAGCAATAACAAGCCGGTGTATAGCGAGGTGGCGGCAGTAACGAGCCAACCGCTTTCAACCGGGCAGGATCAAGCTCTAAAGAACGCGCTAAGCGCTCATGGGTATAGCGGCCTATCTTATTTGGATACCCAAAACAATTTTAGGCGCCCTCTACAGATCGTCAAATACGGTTTAAGCGGATTTGCCGGAGTGGCTCTATTGGCGGCGGCAATTGGCATTGTTAATACCTTGCTCATGGCTGTCTTTGAACGGACCCAGGAGATCGGTCTTCTGAAGGCATTAGGGATGCGTCGCCGCGGCATCTTTACTTTATTTATTGCCGAAGCTCTCGCCATTGGTTTTTGGGGAGGTGTGATCGGGGTGGGGCTGGCGGTTATTTTCGGGCGGGTAGCGAATAATATTCTGGTGCACGGGATATTCCGGGGAGTGGCGGATACTCATCTCCTGGTTTTCCCCATCGCCTATATGGCGGCAATCATCGGTGGCGCCATGTTGCTTGGGGTCATTGCCGGTACGTTGCCGGCTCTGCGCGCCTCTCGTCTTGATCCGATTGAAGCTCTGCGGAGAGAATAGGTATAACCGAGACCATGTTTAATATGATTCTCATATGTCAATAGTAGCTGAAGTGATCCGTAACTGGAAAGTGGGGCAGGGTTTTTGATTATTCAGAAAGAGCGTATTGTGCAAATATGGAGCCAGAATCCCATACTACTATTGTCAGCCCTCCTCCGGAAGCACTCCAACCTTTTGAGCATACCCTACCGGAATCAGAGCGCTTCTTAACTGATATTATCAATTTACTGCGGCAGTCTGGCGATTACAGGTTATTCCAGTCGGTGGACTTAGCTACTATTCAGGATCCTAAAGAACTGGAAGGAGATATTGCTGCTTCGGTAATCTTCATTCAACCTTCACCCTGCCACATTCGGGCGGGGGAACTGCTTTCAGGAACTCACATTATCCTCGCTACCCAACAGGAAGGACGGTGGGAAGAGGGTAGTCTGGCTGTTTCGATGGGTAAAATAGAACTGAGAGATGTGCCTGACACTTCCCACGATTTCGATAACCTGGAAGGAGATTCACCCGAAGAGAGAGCGGACTATCTAAAGGAAACCCTTGGCACCGAAGCTGAGAGAACCATTATCAACGCAGCCTACCGAGAGGTACGGGAAGAGATACAGAACTCTCCCGCT
>JAGWZN010000104.1 GCA_018968785.1 Patescibacteria group bacterium | reverse complement strand
AGATTAAAGAGGGAGGGGAGACCAAGAAAATGGCGAAACGGTTTGGCACGTTTGTAACCGCTGACCAGGTGCTGGATGAGGTGCCGCGCGATGTCTTTACCTATTTTATGCTGAGTAAGGGTAGTGAGACCCATTTAGACTTCGATCTGCAGTTGGCGAAAGATACCTCAGAAAAGAATCCGATTTACTATCTTCAGTACGCCCATGCCCGGATTCAGAGCTTATTACAGGTTGCGGAGGAGCGAGGAGTAAAGGCTGATGAAAGAGTAAGCGGAAGTATGACGGATTATGAGAAAAGATTACTTTATATGATTGATCGGTACGGACAGGTAATAACTGAGGCGGCGGAGACGTTTCGCACCCATCTGATTCCTAACTATCTGCACACTCTGGCCACTCGGTTTCACTATCTGTATGCCCATCAGCGGATCCTAACTGACAATCCGGATGAGACAGCGAAAGGGTTGTTGCTGGCTCGCAAAACCGGAGAGGTGTTAAAGGACGGCCTGGCTTTGCTCAATATTGTGGCGATGGAGAAAATGTAACTATAGGTTAAGTAAGAAATGGGTATGAATCTGGAACGAATGCCGATTATCTCAAGCGTAGATTGGATAATTGATAGAATCGGTATGCAACTTGTAAGGAATCCGGAATGGAAAGGGTCAACTCTGTTGACGACCTTGCTTGGACTGCTAAAAGATAGCGCGTCACCAAATTCGGAGTATAACTCTCAGTGCACCGAACAGCTGAAAATGGTGCGTAATAATACTTTTCCGGAACGAGGGGTTCTGACACCCAATTTTTTTTCACTTGTTAATGTGGCCCATAGCTTTCCTAATCTCTCACCAAAGGAAAGGGAGGAGGTCGGGAAGCGCATACGCGATCTGTTCGGAAAACCGTCAGAAAGTACTGAGGGAGTAGAAAACTCTCAAACAACCATCTAAATATCGAACTCGCTAACCTGGCTGTCATTCAGTATCCACAGCTTTTTGGCGGTCGGATCAATATCGAAGGCCTGAACCTGGGTGTAGTTTTCCGGAAAACCGTACTCCTTTATATAATTGCCGTTCTTATCAAACACCAGAACCCGGGCGGTCGAATGGAGGGCGCTGCTAACGCCGGTATCCAGAACGTAAATATCGTCCATATTTTCCGAGGTGATAATCTGCGTCGGCTGGGTCAGCTTTTGGGCTAGATACGGCTGTCCTTTTAGGCTAAAGCTCTGCTGCTGTCCGCTAATAAACTTAGTGACGCTTCCATCCGCCTTCAGGAAATAGATCGCGCCGTCTATAGCCAAAGAGACGCTGTGTTTGATGTCGTACCTATTATTATCGATGACGCTGACCCCTTTTTGATACGCCGTGCCGGTATTTAAATACTTCCATAGCAGGCCGTTTTTGCTATCCAGGATGTATATATTTCCGTTAAATGTTCCGATCGAGTCTCCGGTCGCGAAATCGCCGCTGGCCGGACTGACCGGTTGTATGGCGGTGACGCTTTCGGTCTGGGTGATCCGGTACACCTTATTACTGTGCGTGAGGGCGTAAGCGGCGGTATCGGACTCATTACTTTTAATGATAGCGGTGATCCAGTCGGTTGTATCCGGCAGATTAACCGTCTGCTTCACCTGAGACGGATCGCCTGACCCGGTACGGAGCAGGCCGGGGACGTTATTGCTGAAGCTGTAAAAATAAGGCAGATGAGCAATCAGTCCCTCGCCCGATCCGGAAAAAGAGTAAGTAGCGCTAGCCGAAGCCAGACGAGTGGTTTTGCTCAAACTGTCGCTTTCGCTGGTCAGGGTTTGCCAGATGCTTTCCGCCTGGCTCTTCTGGCTATCACTCAAAGTGGTCAGCGCGTTGATAATGCTCTCAGCCTGTTGAATATCCTTACTGGCTGCGTCCGATTGGCCGGATGCCATTGAATTAGCGGCCGTCTTTTGCAGGCTGCTAGCCTGTTGCAGTAGAGTAACGGCGCGATCGTTGGTTTGATCGGTGCTGTGCGGAAGGCGGCGGACGGTAGCCGCCCAAGCGGTAACCACAATCAAGATAACCGCCACTACCAAAGCACTGATTTTCTTATTTCTGGGTATGGCAATCCACTGGAGCAAAGGAGCGAGCCTGGCGATCAAGGGAGAACTTTCTTGCGGTTCGACGGGCAGCTCAGCGTATTCATCAGGATTGTACTGCTGATCCAGCCTCTCTTCCGCCGCTTTGGCGACCGATTCATTGTGTAGCCGTTCTCTCTCCTTGCGTGGAAGAATAATCTCCACCATCGCGGTGGGAGTAGAGTTGATACTACGTTGACTGGCAACCTGTTTCTTCAGATGATGCGCCTGCTCCAGCCCTTTATGTAAAATCGTCCCGGCCACCGGCGCCACGTTTTTCTGAATTAACGTGCCGGTCTTTTTAGCGGTCGTAACGCTGGCGCGGCTGATTGCCTGCGATTGGTGCCCAACCTTTAGAAATACCGGGGTCAACTGCTTTTGGATTTTTCGGAATCGGCTTTGAAACTCCTCTTCTAAAATAATCTCCGTCGGTTCAGGTGTTTTTTGATTTTCCACCTCGCCTTTGGAGATAATTTTGAGGATGAGTGTGCTGACGGCCGGATTCTTTTCCCGTTTCAGCTCTTTGACAATGGCGCTGCAAGCGGCTGCCGGGCTGTTATTATTCATAATACGCCGCAAGGCGTCCAGAGAGATCTCCCGGTACAGTTCGCTGTTGGATACTAAAATATGGTCTCCTTCCTGTAACATGCCGGAGGCGAGATTGGAAAAAGTTTTGAGCGGATGCGGCTCGCCTTCCTGGGTATTTTCGTCGGTAATCTGACGGATCCGGTTCTTTTGCAGAATGTAGGCTGGTGACCGACCGGTTTGAGAGAAGTGCAGTTCGTCGCCGCACATAACCAGGATCAGTCCGTTTAAATTGCCGATCCAATCGGTTTCGCCCTGTTCGGAGATGGCGTTGAGCTGTTCGTTCAGGTTACGAAGCAGCAGTTCGAACTGATCGTCAATATTTTTTCCCGGAGTCAGCTGCTGATGCTGGTTATATATGATTTCTAAAAGAGAAGGCAGGACTTTAGAAGAGGGAAACCACGGCTTGGTCACCTCAATAACATAGGCCAGGATAACCTGATCTCCTAATAGTTCGTTTTCTTTCTGGTGTAAAACTCCCGATACCAGGAATCGGTCGCTCAGTTTTTCGGGTGCCACAATGCGACAGTATTGAAGCGCAAAAGTGTGGTTCATAATTTTTAGTATAGCAAGAGTACGGAGGATTGCCAAAAATGCTGATCTCAGGTACTGTGTATGAGGCTTATCCTTTCGTATGTGGTCATCAATTCATATTACTATGGGATTCCAATATCTGTCAGCCCCGTGGGGCGGACGTGCGGAAACCCACTTGGCCTCGCGGGCCGCATACGTTTATGAGATAAGCCCTTTTCGTAGAATGAGCTCTGCGCTTTCGGAGAGGGTAGTGTACCATTTCAGTGTGTAAGGCCATAGAAAAAGGGCAGGTACAATAGAGTTGTACTTACCCCTAACAAAAGGAGAATCTCTATGGCACCTACCCAGAGCCAGTCTAGCAAAATTAAACGACTCCCGGTATTTGA
>JAGWZN010000103.1 GCA_018968785.1 Patescibacteria group bacterium | reverse complement strand
CTGGCGCTCGGGTGGTACCTAAAGCTTAAGAAGTATAGAGTCATAGCGCTCACTGCAGCATACTAATACTGCCCAGACTATCAATGTTAGGGCATAACCACTTTTTGTTTCATACGGTTGCGCAAGTCAACAAGCGCAACCTCCTTAAATGCCGGTATAATATCCTTCTTTTCAAAGATATCGTGTTCCCACTGTTTCTGACTATACCCTGTACTTTCATCTACTGATAGCCTTGCTTGACCTGCCGGACTTTTCTTTACATCCTTATAAATCCCTTTTAACCAGCCCTTTACCGCAATGTTGTAAGCTGCTTGAAGGTCTGCGTCAGCATGGTGATCGCAGTCGGAAAACGGACAGATAAACTGATGACTCGACCCCCGGTTAAGACGCACTGTTTGGTTAATACCGGCGTGTCTGACTGCAGCTGACTCCTCTTCTTCTTTCATGGGAGGACGAAGGTACTGTTTAATCGCCTTGACGAGCTGATTTCCAGTCAGGGTTTGTGACTCGTCAGGATTAGGTGCTTCATAGTAGAGGTAAAGCTGTTGACTTTGGATAGTTACCTGGAAAATACAGGGGTGACCTAATACCGGTTCTACCTCATACCGTTTCGACCCCTCCCAGACGTCTTTCCCAAAAAAGTCACGATACCAGCGCTTACAGGAAGAACATGTTTGACTAGTGCCCCCCGCCGCCACGGTAAGCCCCACCATCCGCTTAGTACCCCACAGGGATGCACGTAGGGCATTGCCAGCAATATCGAGTGCCACATCAGCCTTTTTAACCGAAGCGTAGACTTTTTTTATTCGGTTACCTCCGGTCTCGAACGCATCTATTTCATGCTCGTAGACAGGCCTTGCGTGATATCGAAGTACCAGTGCATGGATTCGGTTGCGAAGCGACCCTACAAGCGACTCGCGAATCCGGGCAATTTTTGTTGAGCTGACTGTAAGAGTACCTCGTGGCTGCTCTTTTTTGCGTAATCGTTTCACCTCTCGTTGAAGCTTAAAGTATTGCGGATCTTCTATCCAACCTGCGGCAATGATACTAACCCGATCCACATCGCCGCCTATAACACACCACGCAATACCGTATTCCCCCACGTCCAAGCCAAGATACCGGTTTGGAGCGATTATCTTGTTATTTACCCTGGTTTCAAAAACAAATGGTTGTGCCTGATATACGGTTTCTTCTCCTACAGAAAAGTCTTTCAGCATTCCGTTCTCATCCCATAAGGGGACTAGCTCCTTCTCCGCAATAAGTGAAGCCCCGCTCACTTTGGTGCGTAAAAGTTTTGAGGCATGTAAAGTCTCATCAAGAAACTGCCTCTGGTAAGTGCCGACACTTAGCTCGGTCAACATTCCTCCTTTTCGCACATTTGTCACACCACTCTTTTCGATGGCCTTCCAGCCCACCTCATGCTTTCCCTTAAGTGCAATCAGGTTTAAGCGCACAGCATACCGAGTGGCCGCCTGCTCTTCTTTGCAGTAGGCAAGAGTGGATTGACTCCCATTAATTGTTTGGATAACTGCCCTGCTGGTAAAACTTTTGCGACTCACCTGCGAGAGAAGACCCCGACATTTAGCTGAGACAAAGCGCTGCGTCCATCTTTCGGCAGCAAGCTGGGACGAAGGAAAACTATTTACTACCGCCTGAAATTCCTCAAAGAAAGTTGTGGAAGCGGATATTTCTTTTATCTTAGCTAGCGCCGCTTCTATTCCGCCCTCATCAAGAATTCGGAGCGTAATTGCCGCCGTCCGCCTGGCAAACTCAATAATATCGACAACATATTCAGATTCTCGCACGCAATCTAGGGGGTTTATCCCCTGGAGAGCTTTTTGGCAAGCAATAGCTACCGTTCCTAGATCAAGCTGAGATCTCAGTACAATCACCTCGCACTTGGCTCTGGAATATGTCGACTGCCAAAAAACCTGTTGGGGTTGCATGGTAGTTACCTGCTCATAGAAATCAGTAAATGAGTCCTCAAAGAAGCGGATTGCTCGGTCGGAGCGAATAGATATCACCATTTTTCGCATCCGTTCCAGCTCGACATCAGTCAAAATATAGCGACTATCAGCGACAGCTTCGAGTAAAGGTTGAAGTGTTTGAAGGTACTGCCATATCAACACTGGTCCGTTGGTGTATTCTTCAAAAATATGGATTCGGTCATCTCCAGGGAAGTGAACTGGGCGGGGCAGTCCTTTAGCAAGCGCTGGATAACGCTCAGGAAGACTGACTTCGTTATGATATTCTTGCAGGGAACGATTTACCTGAGTACGTATCTCTGCCAGTTCCACTTCCACAACCCCTGCAGCCGTTGGATTGTTTAGCACATCACTTTTACCCAACAAATTGGTTACTCTGTCAATGTCCTTCAGTGCCATCAAATCCAGTTTTTCGTTAGCCACTACCTTTGCGAGTTCTTTCTGAATTTCCTGCGGGCACTCTTTCCGCTCGTTTATCAATCTCTTTCGGTTACTTAGGTAGCTACTAAGCCGCCCAACTAGAGTACTCCGATGTTCATGCCAACCAGGCGCAAACTGCGACTCAGGCAATTTACGCGCCTGCTCACTCAGATAGACCAATCTACTTCTCACTTCTTCTTGCTCAGCAGTCGAATATAGTCGGCGAATAGCCATCTCTTTTAGTATTGCGTCAATATTTCCCTCGCGAAGTTGCCTGAGGATAATATTTAAGAAGTTGGAAAGCGCATTCCCGTTATCACTAAGCCCGGCCACTATAAGAAAATCAAGAGTGGATACGTGACAGATCTTAAAGAGATCGCTTCGATCGGTTTCAAGTTGCCCGATCATTAAAGATCGATCCTCTCCAAGCTTCCGCCGCCGCCAAGGTAACCGCGGCTCTATTAAGTATGTCAAATCAAGGGAGGTAGGTTGCTGTTGAGAGAAAACTGAGTTATCCGCACCAAATATTTTAGATACAAGCACAAGATGAGCTTCTCTTGAGATTCCTGTACCATCAGGTATAGACTCAATCCACCGGCCCATCAAGCGTTCGACTGTAGCATTTTCAGGATCTTGGCCATCTGCCAACGTTTCCAGAAAACGTTTTGGTCGATTTTTCCCGTTCGATCGCATTTCTTTTGTAAATTGAGTAATCCACCTCTGTCTATCAAATAGCTGCCGAACTTTAGGCGGCATACTATTGAAGAATACACCTTCAGACGAGTTGCTCCCCGCCAATTTGCAACCCAATTCCATTAGCGCTGGCTCTTTTGGTTGAAACAACCCACCTACACACAGCGAATCAAACCAAAAATCAATTATCGAATAGCTATTTGGATTTTGGTGCCACTGGTCAACCGTACGCACTCCTTCAATCCCTCGATACTCGGCAAAGATTTGTTCAATGAGCGTATGCCGCTGCGTCTCGTTATTAAACTTCAGCTTGTATTTAAATGTCCGTATTGGGTCACTTCCAGAAAACACTCCAAGCCGTTGCGCATGTAAGCGATAGCCGGTTGGCAGTGCGAATCGTGTTCTCGGACGGGAATGCTTAGTCATAGTAAAGACTAATAGATTCGATCCCTTTACAACTTATTCCTTGGTAATCACCCAGTGGAAAGGCAATCACGGAAATGAATTTCCGTGGGAAACTGGGTTAACTGGTGACTAACAGACAGTTACCTGGCCTTACCTTT
>JAGWZN010000102.1 GCA_018968785.1 Patescibacteria group bacterium | reverse complement strand
GGTGGCCGGCAAGCTGTATCCGGAAGGGGTGACCACAAACTCGGAAGACGGGGTGAACGATATCCCCGCTCTTTACCCGGTTTTTGAACGGATGGCAAAGGAAGAGTTCATACTCTGCCTGCACGGTGAGCGGCCGGGCGTTTTTTCGCTTGATCGTGAAACCGCTTTTTTGCCGGTTCTAGAAGAGATCGCGACCCGTTTTCCCAATCTGAAGATTGTCCTCGAACACGTCACAACCGAGGCGGCAGTGGAGCTGGTAAAAAAGCTGCCGGACACCGTGGCGGCCACTATTACCGTTCACCATCTTTATCTGACCTTGGATGATGTTATTGGCGATAAGATCCGTCCCCATCATTTCTGCAAGCCGGTCGCCAAGCGGCCGGAGGATCGGGCGGCGCTGCTGGCGGCGGCAACATCCGGTAATCCGAAGTTCTTCCTTGGAACCGATTCGGCGCCGCATGCCGTGGAAACGAAAGAGTGCGAAGCCGGCTGTGCCGGCGTTTACACGGCGCCGGTGGCGATCCCGCTCTTGGCGGAAATTTTCGAGCGGCAGAACGCTCTGGATCAGCTGGAAGGTTTTACTTCCTTTTTTGGAGCCGAATGGTACGGACTGCCGCCAAATGCCGCTCATATCACCTTGCAAAAACAGGAATGGATCGTACCGGACCGTTGCGGTACGGTGGTTCCGTTCCGCGCCGGTAAAAAGCTAACCTGGAAAGTCACATGAGTCCCAAACATATTATCTCCAGTGCTGAGATTGCTAATCGGGAGTTTCTGAATCGATTATTCACCCGAGCCGGCGAGCTGGAGAAGAAAGCCGAGCTGACGTTAACCGGTAAGTTGGCGGCAACCGTCTTTTACGAACCGAGCACCCGTACCCGGCTATCCTTTGAGACAGCCATGCAACGGATGGGCGGGATGATTGTCACTACCGAAAACGCCGGCCAGTTTTCATCCGCTATTAAAGGGGAAACGATTGCCGATAGCACGCGCATTATCAGCGCCTATGCCGACTGTATTATCATGCGGCATCCCCAGATCGGTGCCGCCGCCCAGGCAGCCGAAGTGGCGACCGTGCCGGTAATCAATGCCGGCGATGGCGCCGGCGAGCATCCGACTCAGGCGCTCCTGGATATGTATACCATTGAAAAGGAGCTGGGACGGCGCGGGGATTTCCATATCGCCTTGATTGGCGACCTGAAGTTCAGCCGCACCGTGCACTCGCTGCTCTATCTGCTAGTGCTGTATCCGGGTGTCAAAGTTTCGCTGGTAATGCCGGAAAAATTAGCTCTGCCGGCTTCCTGTCTAACGTTTTTAAAAAAGCATCAGGTTCCAGTTGAGGTATATACCGACCTCACTTCCGTTTTAAAGACGGCTGATATTTTCTACCTGACCCGAGTGCAAAAGGAGCGGTTTGACTCGACAGAAGAGTACGAGGCGCTCAAAGATGTGTATATCCTGACCGATGCGGAAGTATCCCAGATGAAGAAGGAAGCCCGTATCATGCATCCACTGCCTCGGATTAATGAAATCGCTACTTCAGTAGATGAAAACCCGCGGGCGGCCTACTTCCGCCAGGCGGCCAACGGATTGTATGTTCGGATGGCCTTACTAGAATACGTCATGCTCAGCGATGAGGTCTAACTTCTTCAACCTCCTAGGCGGCCGTTGGAAAAATGACCGGTTTATCTGTGTGGGATTAGACAGTGATCCGGCCAAAATTCCGGCCCATATTACCGGCAGTGTATATGAGCGGATCTTGGCTTTTAACCAGGCGATTATTGACGCGACCGTTTCAGTGGCCGGAGCCTTCAAACCTCAGGCGGCCGTTTACGAAGGACAAGGTGAAGAGGGAACGCGAGCTCTGCGGGACACGGTTCGCTACATCAAGCGGCATTATCCGGATCTTCCGGTTATTCTGGATGCCAAGCGGGGAGATATCGGTTCAACGAATCAGTGGTACGTTCAGTCGATTTTTGATGACTTAGGGTTCGACGCCGTGACGGTGCAGCCCTATCTGGGTGGAGTCGCGCTGGAGCCGTTTCTGGCCCAGAAGGATAAGGGGATTATTGTCTTATGCCATACTTCCAATCCGGGGGCGGGTGAGCTGCAAACGCTCCCGGTGGGGGAGAGTGGGCAACCGCTCTATCAGTACGTGGCAACTCAGGTAGCGGAACAATGGAATGGCAATAACAACTGCGCCTTGGTGATGGGGGCGACTTATCCGGAGCCGCTGACTATCGTGCGAAAAATGCTCCCGGAAATGGTATTTTTGATCCCCGGTATCGGCGCGCAAGGGGGTAATCTGGAAGCCACGGTGAAAGCGGCCAGAACTGCCACCGGGGAGGGGATGATAATTAATTCGAGCCGGGGCATTATTTTTGCCTCAAGCGGGTTGGATTTTGCCGAAGCGGCTGCGGCGGAGGCGAAGAAACTAAATCAACAAATTAATCAGTATCGACATGAACGCTAGTGAGCAGGTGAAGATTGTGAAGGGGGATTATCTGGCAACTTTGAAGAACTGCGGCGGATATTACGCCTGCCCGAAAGACACCGCTGGTAAACGATTGGGGCCGCTGGTTGGTTACACCGGTCGTTATGAAACGGCGGACGGGGAGAAAAAGCAGTTTGTAGGCGAGGTGTTTTATAACCACGCCGTGATCGAGACCTATCCGGCGGTTATGGATTACTTCGCGGCCGATCTGGCTCAGAAGATGCGGGAGCGGTATGGGGCGGTTGATTACGTTATCGGTCCGGCGATGGGTGGCATCATTATTGCCCAGAATCTGTCGCGTCATCTCGACTGCCTGTTCGCGTACGCCGAAAAAAAGGTGGTGGCGCTGGCAACGAAGACTGAGCGGGAGCGGGAGGTGCTGGTGCTGAAGCGGCATGAGGTGAAACCCGGCACAAAAGTAGTGCTGGTTGAGGATATTTGTAATAACTTTTCCACAACGGCCCAGTTGATCGAGCTGGTTGAAGGGCTGGGGACAACGGTGATTGGTCTGGCGGCCATTACGAACGCGTCCGGCAAGACGGCGTATCCGTACGGTGATCGCGCGTTGCCGCTGGTCGCCTTAGTTGAGAAGGAGACGATCAAATATCGGCAGGATGATCCGGCAGTTGCCGAGGATATTAGCCGGGGCAATGTTGTCTGGAAGCCGAAACATGAGTGGGGGAAGCTGCTGAATAATCAGGCCTTAGCGAAGTCTACTTAATACGGTGAGCTTATCCTGCATTTCATGTAATATTTGTTTTAATGCCGCGTCTCTCTCGGTTGGGTCGCCCCGATTGCTATGACTGGAAATAGCGTAAATCTTTCTTAAATCATCTAATTTAGGCACCGGGGCTTGGGTTTGGGTTGAATATTCTGTAAGTGTAGCGGCCATCAAACGGAACTGATAGGCGTCAAGAGGTGTAGTAAGTGACAGTTGGTCTATAAGCGCGTGTCGTTCTCGCGAATCTTTCGAATGATAAAACAAAACGCCGGGAGCCTTCTTAAAATATTCTCG
Organism: Patescibacteria group bacterium; assembly: GCA_018968785.1. GTDB lineage: Bacteria > Patescibacteriota > UBA1384 > CAILIB01 > CAILIB01 > REEB54. Next base: position 168 of record JAGWZN010000102.1, on the reverse strand, counting down.
GCATTCGGGTATTACGTTAGTCTCGCTGAGCAGGCTAAGTAGTAGTTCCGGTCGATTATAGATCGCGCTGCTTAACGCGATCATGGCAAGGCCTGCCGGTGTGTAATAGGCATGCCTCAGTTCTTGTTCTAACCAGCTTCCCGGCACTGGCGGAGGGTCGTCCAAAAC
>JAGWZN010000101.1 GCA_018968785.1 Patescibacteria group bacterium | reverse complement strand
ATTCTCCCTGGCTTTGTGATTGGCAAACAGTTCTATGCCGATTTCTTTACCTCGGATAAGGTGGAAGGCCGGATCAAGGCGGCCGCTAAGGGATTATCAATTAAGAATCCGCACCATTTTGCCGGAGTGGCTAAGGATATCCGGACAATTATCCGGAAGGCGCCGTTTTCGGCGGAGATGAAACAGTCCCTGGCCGCGTATTTAGCTGACCTGAAAAAATGGACAGTCAGCAAGCCGGAAGCCGGAATGCGGCTGCGAATCTCAACCGGTCCGGATTCGGTGAGCGCCTCTCATTTAGTCCATACCGATGCCGATCTGGAACATGAGATAAAATTTACGCTGAGTCTTCTTTTCGCGGAGGATGAGTTGTTTCAACGGCTGGTGACCCGGAAAACGGTGGTACCACCCGCAGTCGCTCTTTTGGTGCAGATAGAAGAGCCGACCGAATACTCCGGAACGGCGGTCTGTCATGATACAGCCAATCACGACGATGAAACCATTGAAATAAAGGCCGTCCACAATCAAGAGACTAAGTTGGGGGAACTGAACCTGTGGGATACCTACCGGGTGGATAGAAAAAGCTTAAGCCTGCTTTCGCGCGGCGTAAAACGGCAGTGGTGGTCGCTGGACAGCGCCGGCAGCTTTCTTTCCCCGACTCAGCTTGGAAAAAGCGAACAGACGTTGAGTGATACTCAAATTGTCCAACTGGCCCGGCAGATCCGGACCGCCCAGGCCGGCTTTCAAGACCCGCGTCTTTTTTCCTGGGTGTACGGCCACGGCCGGTTTTGGATTAGCCGGGTTGTCGGTTTGAATGGATGCGAATGCCAAGCGGACGGTCCGGCTGTTACCTCAGCTTCTCTGACTAAGCCCTTACTGGCCGGTATTTCCGGATCGCTTGGTTGGGTCAGCGGCCCGGCCCGGTTAATTAAAAAGAAAGCGGATCGGGAGAAAGTTAAGGACCGAGAGATTATTGTGATTGAACAGGTTACGGACGCGGATTACGAATGGTTAGCCGGCGCGGCCGGATTGGTCACGGAGGTCGGACATCGATCTGGCGAAGAAGCGAAGCTGGCCAAGCAGATGGGGATCCCGGCGGTTGTCGGTACCGGTATCGCGCTTTCCCACTTACAGGATGGGCAGGTGATTACGGTTGACGGCTACTCCGGTGCCATCTATCCCGGCTTTCAAATCCAGCCTAGGCAGCCTGCGCAGGAACTGCCTTATCGCCTACCCGTACCACCGACCGGAACCAAGATTTATGCCACGGTAACCGACCCGCAAGCTATCAGTTCGGCTGACCTTGAACTGTGCGATGGAATCGGCCTACTCAGAGGGGAACATATTTTGCGTATGCTGGGTATGCATCCTCGGGATATTGTGGATCGTCAGCTGGCGGCCGAGTATTCGGAGGTGTTATCGGAAAGTATCGCCCGGATATTGGTGGCGGTGTACCCCCGACCGGTAATCTATCAATTGCATGATCTGGTTTCCATGGAGCTGGCCGGTTTTCCGGGTAGAAGGCACCGGCCGGAGCCGAATCCGGCGCTTGGCTACCGGGGAACGTACCGGCTACTGGCGGAACCGGAGCTGTTGGATCTGGAACTGAACGCTCTCACCAGGCTTGCCGAGCAAGGCCTAACCAATTTCTCGGTAATGCTGCCGATGGCGCGCTCACTGGCGGAAGTGAAACGGGCGGGCGAACTGATTGCCGAGTCGGCGTTGGCGCGAGTATACCGCCCCGGTTTATGGATAAAGTGCGAAACGCCGGCACTACTCATCCTAATGGACGAACTGTGTGAGATGGAAGTTGACGGAGTTTGTTTTGATATTCCCTCCCTCAGTCAGTTTATTCTTGGTATTGATAAAACGAATCATCAGATGGCCCACCATCTCAATCCGGCTGAGCCGGCAGTCAGGCAGGCTTTGGAGTTTGCCATTGCCACCTGCCGTAAACACGGAGTGCCGACTACCGTGTCGGCAGAGAGCGAGGAGTTACGGCCGGAAGTTGTTCAAGCGGCCGTAGAAGCCGGGGTAACTGCTATATCCGTTGTTCCGGGCCTGCTGGCCGAGACGCACGGCCTAGTGGCCGCGGTGGAGCGTCGTATGGGGCAGGAAATATTGAGGCAAGAAACGTAGTACCGGTTCTCCGGCTACTCTTCCTTGCTGGCCTTCCACAGCAGCGCGAACCATTTACGGTACGCGTCGGCTACTTCCTGGTTGAGTATCACCGTAATGCGGGCGTCCTGATCAAAATAGCCGACCTTAATACCGGTCATGGTAGTCACATAGTTACCGTAAATATCAACGGCAACCGTGCTGGGCCGCTTTTAGGTAGAAACCGGCACTCTTCACCAAACCGGATCTGTCGCTTCCGCTCTTTCACCTCTGCGTCATACAAAATATGCAGTTTAATATTCCGCTTCCGCAGGCTCTGATCGTACTGCTTAACCAGGCCCTGCAAGCCGGGAGTGGCCCAGATTCCCTTGGCGCCAATCGTGTACACGTCTTTCCCTACTCGCAAGATATCGCGCATATACCGCTTCCATCCCTCAACTCCCCGGTAAATCATCACCCCTTCTTGACGGGGTGTCCCCTGATGCCATGCCCGCAGGACCGGTAAAATGGAGTTAAGCGCCTGCTGCTTCTCTTCCAGAACCTGGGAGAGAGTCTCGGGATCAGCGGCTTGATACCGGCTCTCACTCTTCTCAACAATTTCAAATACCAATCCCTTTTCAATTAAGCGGTTAAGCGAATCATAGACATTCCGCCGGTTGACACTGGATTCGGCGGCAATGCGGCCAACCGAAAGTTCCCCCTTTTGCAGGAGAGTTTCGTAGATTCTGGCTTCATTTTGAGCCAGTCCAAGCTGTTGGAGAGTTTCGATATACATGATGTGGTGCTAATAATCACCATGAGGCCATATATGCCACTCATCATTAATATATTATAACTGGCGGTAGCGTCAAGCCGGTGATATGCTTGAGGTATAACGGAATCTATTAACCGCGAACCATGAGTCAATTAAAGACGTGCCTGCAGTGTCATCAACCGTTTGAAATACAGGATCAGGACCTGGCATTCTACCAGAAAATGTCGCCCACTTTCGTCGGCACAACCTTCCCTATTCCCACACCCACACTCTGTCCGACCTGCCGGCAGATCCGCCGGATGTTGTGGCGTAATGAATTTAAACTGTATTCCCGAAAATCGGATAAATCCGGCAGGGATATTGTTTCTACCTATGCTCCGGACAGCAAGTATACGGTGTATTCTCTGGATGAGTATTGGGCGGATGATTGGGATGCCGCCCAGTACGCTCAGGAGTACGACCCGAACCGGTCGTTCTTTGAGCAGTTTGGGGAGCTACTCGCCAAAGTTCCGCGCGTGCCACTCTTTAATACCAAAACGGAAGATTGCGAATATGTGAACTATACCTCGGAATGCAAAAACTGCTATATGTCGGCGGTGTTATTCTATAACACGGAAAACACCCACTACTCTTATATGGCCTACCAGTCGCTCGATAACTCCGACATTATCTTTACAGAGCGGGCGGAGCAGTGCTACTTCTGCTACGGCCTCACTGATGCCTACAGCTGCAAGTACAGTGTCTATCTAACTAACTGTCGCGACTGCTATTAATGTTTTAATCTGACCGGCTGCCGGAACTGCCTATTCTCCAACAATCTGTCCAATAAGG
>JAGWZN010000100.1 GCA_018968785.1 Patescibacteria group bacterium | reverse complement strand
GAAACGCTGGCTCGTACCTTGCTCAATCAAATTTTATTAGATGACTCTCTTGTCTCCGAAGAAGAAAAAAACGAATGAGGACGCGAACGGGAAACCAAAGAGAAAGCTGACCAGAGCGATGAAATGGTTGCTGTCGGTTGTCGGGTTTGTGGTGCTGTTGCTGGCTGCCGGCACCGCCTACGCCTTTTACTACCATGATCGGATGGTGCCGCGCACCTATATTGCCGGGGTGGCGGTGGGCGGGATGACTAAGACTGAAGCGGCGAACGCGATTACGGCCAAGGAAAACCAGTTTAAGAATAGTACGCTGCACCTAACCTATCAGGAAAAAAGTTGGCAGTTTCGGGTGAGCGATTTGGATTTGCAGTTTTTAAATAGCGACGGTTTGAATCAAGCGTATAGCCGGGGTAAGGTCGGCTCGATCAGCGACCAGTTGAACCAGATGTTTAGCGCCTTGCTGGCACCGGTATACTACGAAGTGGATTTAAACCCGCTTCCGGATGGCGGCCGTAAAAACCTGGAGGATAAAGCGGTCAGCAGTATCGAGACCGCGCCGGCAGAGACGACCCTGGACTTTGTACCAGGAGCGGTGCGGATTATACCGGGCAAAGCGGGGGAAAAAATGGATGAGAACCGGTTTGAAAGCGATCTGTATCAAAGCTTTCGGGATCAGGATCCGACTATCGCCTTACAGTTGAAACGGTTCAATCCGGAGGTGAGCGCGGACCAGGCGGTCGCGGCCCAGCAGCAGGCGAGTCGGATTTTATCGTCAGATTGGACAGTTCAGACCGGTAGTAAAGCTTTAACCTTAAAAGCTACCGATATTGCCGGGATGCTTACCACTTCCGTTGCCCGGGACAGTACCGGGACGGCAACCGGGCTGCAGATTGGAGTCAATGACGACGCGCTCCAAAAGGTAGTAACCGATGTGGCGAAGCAGGTATCGGTCGACCCGAAAAACGCGGTGCTAAACTGGAGCAATAACAGCATTCAGGTTACTCAAGACGGCGTAGCCGGTAGTATGATGATTATCGATCAGACGATCCAGACGATTAAGCAGCAGTTTGCCAATTCCCCTCAAAACCATACCGTCCAAGCGTCCATGGCGGTAGTGCAACCGTATGTAACAAAAGACAATCTGGCCAGTCTTGGCATAACTCAACAGATCGGTACGGCAACTACCGATTTTACCGGTAGCCCGACGAACCGAACGTTCAATATCGGACTGGGAGAGAAGACGATCAACGGTAGTGTCATAAAAGATGGTGATACGTTTTCAACGGTAAAAACGCTTGGCCCGATTGATGAGGCGCACGGGTATCTGCCGGAGCTGGTTATTTTGGATAATAAAACCTTGCCGGAGCCGGGTGGCGGTCTGTGCCAGGTATCGACAACTCTATTTCGGGCAGTGTTGAATGCCGGTCTGCCGGTTGTATCACGCACTAACCATGCCTATCGGGTGCGGTACTACGAAACCGGTGTCGGGCCGGGTCTGGACGCGACTGTCTATGATCCGCAGCCGGACTTTATGTGGAAAAACGATACCGGCCACGCTATCTATATTCAGGGGTCAATTAAGGATAAAAAGTTGACATTTGATCTGTACGGTACCGCTGATGGCCGCACGGTCAATATCGACGGTCCCCATACTCTTCAGACGTTCCAACCGAGCAGTACCCCTCAGTACGTTAATACCGACACTCTAGCGAAAGGAGTAACGGAGTTGATCGATCCGCCGGTGCCGGGCGCCCGGACGACCGCTACCTATACGGTCACCAGAAACGGCCAAGTAATCAATAAGCAGACCTTCAACAGTTATTACACGGCTATGCCGGCCCAGTATCTGGTGGGTACTAAATAATCCTGGCTGTCAGAAGCAGTTCTAGCTATTTTGGGCAAAACCGGATACATTAAGGATAGGACGCCAAGCGGCCTATTCTATACTTTTAACGTCAGATATGTCCGGACACAGCAAGTGGGCGGGGATCAAGCATAAGAAAGCTTTAGTTGATGCTAAGCGTGGCAACTCCTTTACTAAGCTAGGAAACACCATTACGGTGGCGGCTAAACAAGGTGGTGGCGATATTACTATGAACCCGTCCTTGCGGCTGGCCGTGGAAAAAGCCAGGCAGGCCAATATGCCGAAAGATAATATTGAGCGGGCCATCAAACGCGGTACCGGTGAGTTGGGTGGCGCGGCGGTGGAAGAGGTGTTATATGAAGGGTTTGGTCCGGGAAACGTGGCGGTTTTGGTGGAAGTACTGACTGATAACCGCAACCGTAGCAACGCTGACGTGCGAACTATTTTCAATAAAAACGGCGGCCGAATCGCCGAGGGTGGCGGCGTGGCGTACCTGTTTAATAGTCGCGGTGTTATCCGATTTGATCTTCCAGCGGAGCAGGTTGCCTCATTTGAGGAAGCGGTTATCGAAAGCGGAGCGGAGGATTACAATCTGGGTGAGGAGTACGCTACCGTTTATACCGCTCCACTTGATCTGCACCGTATTAAAGAGGAGTTGGAACGGTTAGGGTACTCTGTAACATCCGCCAAGATTGAACGGGTCGCTACCTTACCGATAGAGGCGTCAGATGACGATCTGGAAAAGGTGGCACGACTGGTGGAAGCACTAGATGAAAATGACGATGTGACTAACGTGTATACCAACCTGATCGAATGATCATTTTAGGACTTGATCCCGGTACGGCTATTGTTGGTTGGGGGGTGATCGATACCGGGGCCGCGCATGATATCTCCCGAGCGGTCTGTTTGGGGTACGGTTGTGTGACCACAGACAAAACCATGACCGATAGTCAGCGACTGCTGGCCATTGCCTCCGGAGTGGAAGCACTGATTGCACAGTACCGCCCGGAGATGGTGAGCGTGGAAAAGCTCTTTTTCTTCAAAAATCAGAAGACGGTGATGACCGTTTCGCAAGCCCGTGGTGTTATTCTCTTAGTGGCGGAACGTGGCGGACTGATGCTGGCAGAGTTCACTCCGCTTCAAGTTAAGCAGGCGTTAACCGGCTATGGGAAAGCGGAAAAGCAACAGATACAACAGATGACAAAGCTACTGCTGAAACTTCCCGCTATTCCCAAGCCGGATGATGCCGCGGATGCCCTGGCCGTGGCGATTACAGCCGGTCAGACGCGTCGGTAATCTTGCGTGATAACCGGAATTAACCGGGTTTCTTTATCTTGACGGTGAAATGGTCGGGATACAGAACCAGATGGATCTGTCCCTGCTGGTCGGTACGGTACACGGGAATACGGGCCTCCGCCAGTTTTTGCAAGGTCAAAGTACCGGGGTGGCCAAACGTGTTGCCGGCTCCCACGGGAATTAAGGCTACGCTTGGTTGAACGGCACTGAGGAACGGCGGCGAGAGGCCGGTATTTGATCCGTGATGCGGTACCTGTAAAATATCCGATTGCAGAGAACAGTCCGGCGGCGGACAGGCGGCTAGCATCTCCTGTTCATGTTCTTCTCCCAGATCGCCCGCCAGCAGAATTGACTCTTTTCCATATGAGGCTCTAACTACCAGATCGGCATCATGAGCGTTTTTAGGGGTGGCACCGACCAGGCTTTTCGTGGGGTGGTATATCTGCAGGCGAATATCGCCAAACTGCGCCGACGGCGGACAGGTGGATGAACAGGAAGCGGGGTCAAAATAGACGAACCGGGTTTTTAACCTTTTTTCTTGGAG
>JAGWZN010000002.1 GCA_018968785.1 Patescibacteria group bacterium | reverse complement strand
GCTTAACTCTTCAAATTAATAAGGTCAGTAACACCAACCTAAGGAACGATCTTCTGCCACTTTTCTCAGACCGAACCTATATTGAGCACTGGCTTGAGCACTGGCTTGAGAGCTACCTACACTTACTGGAGGGGTACCGTATCCATACTATCGATTCGTTAGAAACGATTACTGTGTGGCAGGATATCATGGCTGACATTTTCTTTTATACTTATTTCTACCGTACAAATAACGGTAAGCGAGTGCAGATACGCTACAGCATTAGCGACTACTGGATGGGTGATAAGGATATCACGGAGGAAATTGATCCCCAGGTTGAAGAGAAGCTGGAACTCAGAAGCAATGGATGGACTTCTAAGCCTGCCTTCGAGAAGAAGCTTAAACGATTCGCGACACTGTTCCTCCATAAAACCGAGACCTACTTCAAAAAAAATAACCAGGTAGTAGTCGGGGACACCATATCCACAAAACTGATTCGGATGACGGCAGACAATCTGGATAGAAATGAGCAGATCGTACTAACCCGTTCTGCCCTTATATCGTGCGAATTAGAAGATCTCTTAAGGTAAGCTCAGGAAGAGCACTTTGCCCGGACTGGCAACACGGGCTTATAACGCGCCCTTCCCGCCGCCTTGATGTTGGGCTGGTTCTAGTATACGTTACATTTATGATCATAATTTATGAACCCCCCAGAAAACGAGCCGATCGGCCAGATTAATAACCTGAATCTCGATATCTATCCGAATAAGAATCGGATTTTTTGGACCCGGTTTTTTATTATAGGAGCGGTGGTCGTTATTTTGCTGAGCATTCCCCTAATCTGGATCTATACCCTCTACCCCACCACCAATCCCTTTAAAACGCTGCTTTACCTGAATTACCATCGGACCCACCCGCATCAGAACCTCACGGCCAGGACTATCGGCTTCGCTCCTTCCTGGCAGGCGGATAAGCTGCAAAACGTCAGGTTGGATCTGCTCACGGACGTTATCTACTTCAGCCTGACCGTGGACGATCAGGGACACTTCGCCCGAAAAGATGCCAAAGGTGAGGATGACGCCGGTTGGGTTGGATGGAATCAAGCGCCGGCTAACGATCTGCTGGCCAAAGCCCAGATTATGGGCGACCGGACCGGATTCACCGTCTCTTTGCTGGATAACGACCAGATCACTGGATTTTTGTCATCGGAAAGTAAGCAAAACAATCTGATAGATGACGCGGTTACGGCCGTTAAGCGCAAACATTTGAAAGAAGTAAATCTGGATTTTGAGTACACCGGCGAGCCGCCTGACCTCTTGCCGAATGAGTTCACTACTTTCGTGCGCCGGATGCGAACCCAGCTGGACGCGGCGGTTCCCGGCACCGAGCTGGATATGAATCTACTGGCTCGTTCCGGTCGCGATCCCGCCCTGTTCGATATTCCCAATCTGGTGCCGCTGGTTGACCGGTTTATAGTCATGTCCTACGACTACTACACTCCCGGCTCTGATAGCGCCGGTCCGGTGGCGCCAATGAACGGCCATGCCACCCAACGGTACTTCTTCGATGTCACCACCACCTACAGCGATTTGCTGAAGCTCATTCCGGCTAAGCAGATTATTATGGGCGTTCCCTATTACGGTTACGATTGGCCTGTTGAGGATAAAACCGATCCGCGCAGCCTGGCTCTTCCTCAATCAGACGCGAACGGATACGTGGAAACGCTTTCCTACGGCCGGGCCCGCCAGACCGCGACATTTAGCGGCGGTAACTGTCATTTTGATGACTTGGCTCAGGAGCCGTGGTGCGGGTACACCGATCCGAAGACCGGTAAGGATCGGGTGGCGTGGTTTGAGAATAATCAGTCCATTCAAGTGAAATACGCGTTTGCTAAAGATCAAAAGCTGGCCGGTGTTGGTATCTGGGCGCTCGGTTACGATAAGGATTATCCCGACTTGTGGAATATTCTCAAAAAGACGTTTGTGCGATAGGTCCGCTTGGCGGTATGATAGCGGTATAGCAACAGTAGTTAATATAACGGTCATATATGCTCTATACCGACTTTCAACAAGAGGGCTTGTACTATAATCACGGCCAAGAACTCATTAAAATCGGAACCATTCTGGAAGCGCCGGACGGTACCGGTACCTGTTATGAAGTGGTGCGGGTAGGCGATACGGTGTATCTGCGCAATTTGGATACCGGTGCGTTAAGCGATTTAGGAGCTATAGACCGCGCCACATTGGATATGTATACCACCCCTTCAACCGATCGGCTGGAGCGGCTCCCGCAGAGTCAGATACAGCCGGCGGGTTGACATTTCCGTATAGGATGAGTACTCTGAGTACGCGTATGAAAAACTTCCACAACACCTATTTCTGGTTTTACTTTTTCGCCTCACCCCGGGAGTAGTAGTTAGTTGTAACTTTGCATCTGACACCGCTCCCGATCGGGGGCGTTTTTATTTGTAACAGAGAGAACGAATGATAAAAGACCTGCTTATTGCCGGACCGTGCGCGGCCGAATCGCCATCACAGATTGATATAACCTTAACCGAAGCCGGAAAGCGACCGGTCAGCTTTGTGCGCGTCAGCCTATGGAAACCGCGGACCAAGCCGGGGTTTGATGGTATTGGCGCGGAGGATGGCCTTCCTCTGCTCCAAGAGGCGGCACGACGTGGCCTAAACCCGGCGACCGAGGTATTGACCCCCAAGCAGGCGCAAGCGGTGCTGGAGGCGGTTCTACCGGTGCTGGGAGACGGGAAGCTGTGCATCTGGATCGGCTCACGGAATCAGAACCATTTTATTCAGCAGGAGATTTCCGAACTGGCCAGCCAGGACGACCGGGTGACGTTATTAGTAAAAAATCAGCCGTGGGAGAGCGAAGACCACTGGCGCGGACTGATCGATCATGTGCTGCACGGCGGTATTCCAAGGGAGCGGCTTCTGTTGTGCCACCGCGGGTTTACCCCAAACGGCGTCCATCCTTATAATTACCGGAACGTTCCGCATTATGAGATGGCGATGCGCGTAAAGGCCGCTACCGGTGCCCGGATGGTGTTCGATCCGTCCCATACCGGAGGCACGGTTGATAACGTAAAGCGGGTTGCTCGGGAGGCAGCCGCGTATGATTTTGACGGCATGATAGTGGAGGTTCATCCCAGTCCGGCGGAGGCGCTCAGCGATGCCAAGCAGCAGCTAACGTGGGAGGAGTTTGATCAGCTACTGGCTTCCATGTAAAATAAAGGGCGAATTCATATATTTTTAATAAACTGCCATGACCCGTCTTTTCCTCGATGGTGGCGATCCGGCCGAAACCCGCCAAATACTGAATGCTCTGGATGGCCAGACTACCAACCCGACGCTAATTTCTAAGAATCCGGAGGCGCAGGGGCGGCTGGCGCGCGGTGAAAAGTTTCAACCGCAAGAGATTTACGATTTTTACCGGCGGGTAGTCACCGAACTGTCCGGGTTGCTGCCGAACGGCTCGATTTCTATTGAGGTGTATGCTGATGCCACCACTACCACTGATCAGATGATTACTCAGGCGCTACAGATGTGGGAATGGATCCCGAACGCTCATATTAAACTGCCGACAACCGCAGCCGGCTTGGCGGCGGCTCAGCAGGCGGTAAGCGAGGGGATGCGGGTTAATATGACGCTTTGCTTCTCACAGGAGCAGGCGGCGGCGGTATACGCGGCAACCAAAGGCGCCAAAAAAGGCGATGTGTTTGTCTCGCCGTTTATCGGGCGGTTGGATGATATCGGTCAAAATGGTGTCGATCTTATTAAACATATATTAAAAATGTATGAACAGGGCGATGGTCATGTAGAGGTGCTGAGTGCCAGTATCCGTTCCCGGGAGCACCTACAGGCGGTTGTCCAACTGGGTAGCGATATCGTGACGGCGCCGCTCAAGATTATTCAGGCATGGCTGGATGCCGGCCGCCAGGTTGACCCCGGTTTTGCCTATCAACCGGATCTCTCCCCTATTCCGTACCGGGAGGTCAGTTTGGAAAAAGAGTGGGATCAGTACGACGTCGCCCATGAACTGACCACGAAAGGTATTGACCGGTTTGCGGCCGATTGGAACAGTCTTATCACACAGCCGTAACCCGATAGATCTCCGATTCGGTGGTGAGGCCAGCCTTTACTTTTGCCAGGCCGTCTTGCAGCATCGGCACCATACCGCCCTTTACCGCGATCTGTTCCAAGGTGAGCTGGTCTTTATGTTGGATGACGGCTTGTTCAAACTCCTGGTTCGGGCATAGCACCTCGGCAATGACAATCCGGCCGTGATAGGTCGGATTATTAGCCGGACTGTCGGGGACCAGCTTCCGTACCAGCCGCTGGGCGATAATCATCTGGATGCTGCCGGTCAGCAGGAACGGCGCGATCCCCATTTCCAGAAAGCGGGTCGGGGCGGTCACGGCGTTGTTGGTGTGTAAGGTGGAAAGCACCAGATGGCCGGTTAGGCTGGCGTTTAGGGCGATGGTAGCGGTTTCCGGATCGCGGATTTCACCCACCATGACAATATCGGGGTCTTGCCGCAACGCGCCCCGCAGTCCCTCGGCAAAGGTGAAACCGTGCTCGGTATCGACCTGGCTCTGTTGCAGTCCGTTCAGTCGGTACTCGATCGGATCCTCGAGAGTAATTATCTTTTTCTCCGGCGAATTCAGTGCTTCCAGCAACGCGTACAAGGTAGTTGACTTACCGGATCCGGTCGGCCCGGTGACCAGAATCAAGCCGTACGGTTTGTGAATCATCTTTTCAATAATCTGCTGGTTGTAATCGGTGAAGCCAAGCTCGTTCAGGCTGAGCTGAGTGGTATCCTGACGGAGAATCCGCATGACCACTCCTTCTCCGTAGCCGGTGGGAATAGTATTAACCCGGACATCGGCGTTAATTCCCTTATTTTCCAGGGAGAAGCGGCCGTCCTGGGTGTGGGTGTGCTCATCCAGTTTAATGGCGGCCATTACTTTAATGCGGGAGAGGATCGGATGATGCTGGGCCATCGGCAGTTCCAAGACCTTTTGCAGCACGCCATCAATCCGGAAACGGATGGTTAGATACTGCTCTCCCGGCTCAATATGCACATCGGAGGCGTTTTGATTGTAAGCGGCAGCCAGGATGACATCCAACAGCTCGGTGACGCTGGCTTTCCCGATCTCCTCCCGCAAATCCTCCAAGGTTTTAATCTTCCTGAAATAATCTTTCTGTTCCTGTTCCCGGCGCAAACTGGCCTCTTCCTGGCTCTGCGCTTCGTGCTCAGCCAACAGTTCTTTGTAGGTGGTAATTAAGTACTCCAAACTGGATGCTGACACTACCGTATACTCAATCTCGCGCTGCCATTTTTCCTGATACTGCTCAATGAGCTGCCGGATTGCCTCATCCTCAATGTGCACAACCGCTACCCGTACCCGGTCGCTGGAGCGGACATAGGCGGCAAACTGATACTTTTCGACTTGATCCAGCGGAACCAGGGAGAGGACATCAAGAGTGACCGGATAGTTATCCAGCTGGACGTAACTGGCGCCGAAGCGGGCAGCCAGATCGGAAGCAGCCTTCTCTTCCGCCTGGCGGCGCATGCGGTTGAGGGTAGTATCAATAGGAATGGGCATATTACCAACTAACGTGAATATGGTCTGCGAAACCGGTATCAGGGAAGAAGCCGGATCGGTAGTTCGGGTTGGGGTGTCCGACGAGCTGGCCGTTCTGGACAGTTATCCCTGTCGCCCGGTTCTGTATGGCGCCGTAACCGAAGCCGCGGACGCCGTTATCTCCCTCGGTCGGATAGGGAGCCGGCCGGGAGATCAGGTAATCAAGCTGTTGGGCGTACTGAGGGTCGTCTTGACTGTTCGGATCGCCATAGAAGAAGGCCTGAGAGACCCAGAGGCTATTCGGATCATCGCCGGTTACTTTGCTCCACTGCTCCGGCATGAGCAGCAGATCGGTAAGAACGCCAAGTACTTTATTGCGGGCGGCCGCTTCAATGCCGGCCCGGTAGCTGCTAGTATCTTTGGCATTAAACTCGCCGGCGGAATAGCCGGTCAGCGGCGTTTCAAAAGGAATATTGTGGCCGCCAAAGTGTTGACCGAACTGACCGAGAGCGCTGACATACGGATAGTATCCGTCCGAAGTGGCCCGCTCGTCAACCGTTACTTTATATGTCTCGAAGAGATTAACCGCCACAAACATGGCGATAGCGGCCCACGGTACCGCTCCGGTAACAGCTAATTGAGTGATAATACTGACCGCCATCGCCCCGGTGCCTGGAACCAGGCCGAGCTGCTGTTCCACCTGGCTGATCTGATCAGAGAAGAGGGTATTAATCGCCAAAGAGATAAGCTGAGCTTTTAGCTGGCTGATCTGTGAGTGTGCTTGTCGCACCTCTTGATCCCCCAGCTGCCGCAAGGCGTCCGCATCTTGGGTATCTCCGACGATATCCATGCTAAGCGCCGTGCCGTAGTAGGCGGTTTGTGCCGCCTCGGCGGCCTGCAAGGCCCGATACCCTTGCAGAACCTGTTGAACGCCCTGATACATCTTCGCCACCGAACCGCCGGGCAAGTTTAGCATATGGTCGCCCCAACTGAACAACTTCTGTTCCACAAGGTTCGTTACAAGAGAACCGGGACTGGGAACCTTGGCGCCGGAAAAGTTAAGCGGGTTGGCGCTACCGAAAGTGCTGGATTTGAATCCGGTCGATCCCCAGGCGGCGAAACTGGTCACTAAACCGCTCGGTAGATCGATACCGAAGTTCTTCTTAAACATATCATCCGCCCAGCGATCCAAGCTGTTAAAGGCGCCAATTAAGTTATTGGGAGGATTTTTAAAACCGTTACCGGCGTATTGAACCAGTAGTCCGAACTCCTGAGCGGTTAAGTATCCGTTAAAGACGGACTGCCCGAGGTTTAAGGAGTTAAAGGCGAACTCGCCAAGCATCCGCTCGCGGGCAGCGGTAGTGCCGTTGAACATCGTATAGGTAAAGCCGGGCGGAATATTATGGTCCACCATGAACGCGGCGGCATCGTAAGCTTGAAACTGGAGTCGATCTTGCGCGTTCTTCTTGATCTGTTGAGAATAGTGGTCGGCGCCTTGAGTCGCCTGTTGCTGCAGGGCGGCGCATTCGGTCGGATGGGCGTTATACGGATCGCTGCTGCCGGAGTTACAAACCGAGTTGATATACGCTTGGGTGGCGGCATTACACTGCTTTTGATTGGCCGGCTGTGAGCAGTCGAGGTTATTAAAAGCGGAAAGGTCGGAGCATTCCTGGGTTACGCTGAGATTGGCCGGTCCCTGAGTGGTAGTACCGCAAGACAGTTTTTGGCTGACAGATGTCAGATAATCAGACTGGGCAGAAGCAGCGGCTTGATCAAGCTCTGCCTGGGTAATGCCGCCAGTGCCGGTTGCCTGCCGGACATCCAGATAGCTGATCTTGAACTGGGTGGCACGCGGGTCATTACTCTTAAACAGCTGCTGGTTCACATTGTACGCCATCTCCTGTATCCCCATGTACGCCATAGTATTGGTGTCGCCATGGGCGATCGCCTCAACGTCAGCTACCCGGATCGGCGCTCCCATCCACTGGTTACCAACCTGGCTGAGCTCATATCCGACTTCCGAGTTCAAGTCCGCTTCTAACTGAGTCTTGCCACGATTGGAGTTGAAAGAGAAAGTATTAGACTGCGGATCAAGGAAGTACGCGAGAAAGGCCTTTTTGAAATCGGTTTTTAATTGGTTGATAATCTTGTCATCGTTCGGATTCATGGTAAAAACGGAGTCAGCCAACCGTTCAATTCCCTGCCCCAAAGCCAGTTCCGGTGCCAGTGTCGGATTCAGCACCATTTTGCGGATAGTTCCTTGCTGGATATTCAGCGATTTTTCCAGATTGCTACCGGCGATATTTGCCAAGAAGTGGTCGTACAGCCAGCCGCGTTCCGCCGTGTACTGCGGGTTATTGCTGGTGAGAAAAGTTTTCAGATCGAGGTCTTTGATGCTGCATGAGGAACTGCCGGTCACCAGATCCTTCAAGGAGATATTTCCACAGTTGCCGACGCTATACTGCTGGGTATAACTTTGAAATCCGGCTATCAGATAGTAAAACGGGCTGTCTTTGGGAATCCGGTTCGTAATCTGAGCGCCAAGCTTCTGTTCTAGTTGGGTAGTGCCGACATTTTTAATAACGCTGCCCGCCAGAACCGGATTGCCGTTCGTGTCAGGCGTGGCGGTGATAAACTCCTCAAGCGTATCGACATGAATGCCGTAACTGGCGGCTAAATCCTGAACCCGCTGCTGAAAGCCGGTGATCTGCGCCTGATAAAACGTGGCGTACTGCTTCACCAAGTTGACGGTGTTGTCGGTCCGCGGATCGGGAAGGGCGCGGATAGCCTGCAACGTCTCTTGATCACCGGGATCGCTTGGCTGGCTGAGCAGCGTCTTTAAGGAGTCAACCGCTTGCAAATAGGTCTGGTTATCGGCGGTGGCGAGCGCGGCGGCATCGCTGGGACCGGCCGACCACTTCCAGTAGACGGACTGATCGTTGCTAATGCCGTTCAGGATGGCGTTCCGGCTGTTATCGGTAAACTTATTAATAATAGAAACCACTTGCTCTCCCAAGGCACTGGTGGTGTCGCCATCCGGCGCGGCGGCCTGCTTCAGGTTTTGCAGAATCTGCACGAACGGAGTATCGCCCAGCCCAAACGCGTGGAGCATGGCGTCCGGTTCATTCATCTTCCGGACGTCTTGGAAAGTATTTTGCGGCTGGAAACTGTTAACGGCCAGGCCGAGGTCATCGGTGACGTACGCGTTGCCGTAGTTGTTGACAATACTGCCGCCGGCAGTGATATCAAAATCCGGGGGGAAGTCGAGGAGATTTGGCGCGCCAATCTGCTGGAAGCCGAGCTGCGCCAAGGCGAGCAGCCGGCGGTTGTCCGCCTCATGGGCCGAACAGGCGCGCGGTTGCGGCGGTTTAACCGAAGTGTCGTAGCAGGTCGGATCAATCAGGGCAGAAGCGGTTCCCTGTTTCCAACCAAGCTGTTGATCAAGCATCTGGCCGCCGATCTTAGTTAGTACCTGATTAGCATGGCCGCTAAACAGATCGACAAAATCCTGGGCACCAATGCCGTATTTCTGGGCGTACTGGGTATATCCCGGCACCATCCGGGCCAGGAAGCTCACGCCTACCGCCCGCAGAATGGTATCACCGTCTTTATAGGCGGCGGTATCATCAAAGCTTTGTTTTTTGTTCGTGGCGTCAGCGTAACCGACCGATAGGGCCAGCGCGTTGTAGCTCACGTTATTCCGGAGCAACCAGTTGTAAAACGAACCGGTTGGCAGTCCGATGGTGCCGTCCAGATGGCAGCCGGCTGTCTTTTCCGCGTAGCCGGCAAAAAGGCTCTGATTCTTTTTCGCGTCACGGCCAAAAGAAGCGACTAAAGAGCGGATCTGTGACTGGGTCCAGCATTGGTCCGAGCTTTGCCCTTGGGCGGAGGTATTAATGCCGACGGTTTGGCTACTATCCATGGCCAGCGACCGGCCGGCTTCCAGTTCTTGCAGAATATGGTATGCCTCAGTGACTTGAGACTGCACCTGGGTCTGTGTTGATGGCGGAGCGGCGGTGCTTGCTCTATTTAGAATATCTTGAATCTTGGCTATCAGAGCTTGTAGCTTACCCCAGGCCGATGGATTTTGCAGTTGCACCGACTTTTTACTGCTGTCTAAGTCATTACCGCTCAGTGAAGCGAGATCGGTCTTAATGCCCGGATCGGTAATAACGGGCGTCAGCTCTCCCTGCAACTGGCCTTCCAACACCTTCAAACGGTCTAAACGGGTGGCGTAAAAGTTGTAATCGGAGTTAAGGGTCTGATAGGTCTGCATCGCCGTTTGCAGATCGCTGGAACTAGTGACAGCGTTATTGACAGTGGTTGTCAGGCCGCTCTTATTCCAGGCTGCCCGCAACAACTCCAACTCGCCCACTTCCTGAAATACCTGGCTGCTCAAGCCTTGCTTAAATATCTTTTGGAACCAGGCGGTGGTTAAACCCTTGCTGGTTATGTCGGAAGTAGTCAGACCGTATTGGTTGACATTGCCAATAGAAGGAGAAAGATCCTGCTGGAGCTGGCTGACGATATTCAACCGGTTAATAGCGTCCGGCGTCAGCGTTTCGGCGAGCTTTTGCTTGCCGATACCGGCCAGCGCCGCCGGATCGCCGGTGGCCAGAAAATCCGCCATATAGTCCTGAACACCGTTCGGCTTGAGGCTGACTTTCCCGCTACTGTCTATCTGCGCCCTGCCGTTACAGGTGTTAATAGCGGCGCCTTGGCCGGTTTGGCCTTCCTGGCAGATATAGCTGACAATAGTCGATTGGAATCCTTGCAAGCTGCTGATCGCTTCGTTCAGCAGCTTCTGCGCGTTCAAAGCGTCATTATCCAGGGGCGAGGTGGGATCCTGCGACTCGGTATCCAGCTTGGTCTGAATGTTCTGCAGCGCCTTCTCCAGTGGCGGCAGCCAGCCAATCTGCGGATCGGCGTTAATAACCTCGTTGTACATGTCAACCAAATGGGTGTCATTCAGCCCGTTACCGGAAGTACTGAACTGGGTGGTCGGATTCCCGTACGATGCCGTGGCTTTCTGCAGCCGCTTCATATAGGCATCCAGATCGGCCTGGCTGAAGGCGGCGGTATTCACAAGAAGCTGCTGGTTTGAGCTGGAGAGGATGGTGAGCAAGGTATCGGGGTTGCCGTCCAGGAAGGGATTGTTATTAAACATATTGGGATTGGCGCCGGCGACCTGGGTACTAAAGGAAGAGATCCCCGCCATCGCTCGCTCGCCTGCCATCCGGTAGTAATCGGTCAGGGAACGCTTGCCTTGGATGAGGTCGAGAGTCGGATGGGCAAAGTCATCGGCATGGAAACCGAGCGAGTCATGGTCGCTGTTGGCATCGGTCGGTACGAACCCCAGGTTCAGCTGTTGGTCGATATAACCGGCGGAAACAGGGGTGAACAGGTAGTTCAGTTTCTGATTGCCGCTTTTCAGTTTGTTGATATCGGTCACACGCACGGCGGAAAGCGGTACTGAAAGCGCTTGCGCCACCTTTCCTTCCCCGACCCGGACTAACAGGTCGTTCCGGTTGTTTAAGGGGAAATTCGCGGCGGGAGTCAGGCTGCCGGGCGCGATATTAAAGATTTTATCCTCCAGATATCGCCGTCCCATGTTCTGATAAATCTGATCCGGCGTATCACCCTTTAGTGAGCCGGTCGGCAGTTGCAAACGGTATTCCAACGTCGCCCGGCCGATATTCTCAATCGGGTCACCGCTGTCATCGGTCAGCGAGCCGGGTGCCAGGCCGAGCTCCTGCTGCAGATACGCCTCGCCGAACAGCTTTAAGGTGGATGGAAGGTCCCAGCCGCTCAGTGATCCGACCGGGCTGTTGAGAACGCCGCTCAGCAGCGACTGGCCGAGCAGATTGGCGACATCGCCTAAGTTATTTAACGTGATCTTAGTCGGGTCGATACCATTGCCAAGGTTGGCGTTATTGAGAATACCGAGCAGGCTGTCGGTAATAGAAGCTTGCGCGCCTTCATAAATACTCAGCGAAGGCGGCAGTGCCGCTTGCGCGCCGGCGTTGGTCTGCCAATTCACCTGAATCGGAATCGACTGATACTTATAGCTAACCGAGTTGCCGCCGAGCCGGCGGTACTGAGTGATCTTGGTGGTAATACGGAGATAGTCGATCTGGTCGATATCAACCGCTTCCGCAAGCGGATGATCCGATACGTCGTACAGATGGGCGGAGTTGCTGTCCGGTGGCTCGGTACTTAAGGTAACAGGCGTGTTGGTGGCGTTGGCTGTTGCCGTGGCGGTAGCGGCGTTATCGGTACTACTGACCTGGCTGGGTGGCGCGTTTTCGGTATTGGTCCGGCTGGATTGCAGGATTTTGCTGACATGGATCCACTCATGGCCGGCGCCGCCCTGGCTTTTTGGCGTTACCAGGTATACCAGCGTTTTAAGGATACGCAGATCAGCCTTGGGCGGATCCCATTTGCCGTTTGGCCAGTAGACGTCATCATAATAGTGCTGAACCTGACCGCTACCGTCCGTATAGGTACCGGGATCGCACTGGCCGTTAGCCAGCCACTTCCGGCATGGCTCACCGGTTAAGGCGTAGTAGTCATAGATGTTGGAAAAACCGATTCGGTCGGCCGGGATGGAAAGGGTGTCAAAGTAATTCTGGACGCTCTGGCTGAACGGAAGGATGGAGAGGATATCACCGACCTGGTTGTAACAGACTTTCCAGCCGTTAGGGGTAGGGATTGCTTTGGCATTAAGCTGTTGGGTAATCTGATCGGCTAAGGGCAGTTTATTGACCAGATCTTTACTAACAGACACGAAGGCGGGTACCGGATCCGGATTAACACCCGCGGACACGCTACTTTGATCGGTAGTGGTCTGGCTGCTCGAAGCGGCAACCGAGGCGGCTCCGGGAACCAGATTCTCATCGCCGGTATCGTTGGCGGCGGCGCTGGTATCGGCCGGTTGATACTGAGGTTGGCAGCTGGAGGTGATCTCAGCAGTCGTGCTGTCTGCGCTCGCCGCGGCTGCCGCCTTAGCGGCAAACAGGACATTAACCACCGATAGCAACGGCAAAAAGATGATGATCTCAATCAGCAGATAGATGGACCAGGTTTTGTATATCGGAAGTTTCATCTCGGATGAACCGTTATTTAAACCAGGCTTTACGGGCGATAAAGAAGTGTCCGTAGCTATCCTGTCCGTTATGGGTGTACATCCATTGGGCGGTCAGAACGTGGGAGGAGTTGCCGCTGGTAATCATATTGACTCCGGTATCGGTACTGGTGGGAAAGATACCTTTTACTTTCGGGTTGTTGATGTAGAGGCTCTGGTCGCTGTCGTTATACCCGACAATCAGCACAATATGACTGGCGCCGCTCCAGATGGCGCCATGAGTGTAGATAATAACCGGGTCGCCGCCGTTAATTGAGGCTTTGATGGCCTGGTACATCTGATCCGCCGAGCTGAAGTGGTCGGCAGAGTAGTAGTCCCAGTCATGTTTGGCGGGATCGGGTATGTTTTGGTTGATATTGGCCGGGCTGAGCGGATTGGTGGAGTTGGTAACCATGATGTATCCCAGATTCGGGTCGGGTTTGACATAAGCGCTCATCCACGGTGTAATGCCTTTGTTGTAATACATGAGGAGCATCATCATACTGGTTCGACCGCAGTACTGGGGGCTTCCTTGATCGATAGCCGGAACCTGTAAACACTTCCCGTCTACGCCGCAGGTGGCGACGCCGAAGGTAAGCTGGTTCAGTTGGGCCAGATCGCTTTCAAACTGATCGGCCACTGTTTTAGCGCCGGTCGGATCGGTTTTAGCGGTGTTGCGGATCTGGTCGATCTCCTTTTGCATCTTCTGCAATAGGGGAATCAGTGTCTTGTCCTGGCTTTGGATAGACGAGTAAGCAGGGTCATGGTTGGTAAGCCCAATCTGGAGAGCGTTGATATCATTGCGTACCATATCCAGGTCGCTGGCGTGATCGACCAGATACTGGCTGGAGTTGGTAAACCGCTGCAGATCTTGTAAGAGGGAATGGACCTTGGTGTCATTTGGCTGGATCGGCAGGTTTGAGCACTCGGAGCCGGTCGGATTGGGACCGGAACAGCCGGAGTCGCCGACGATATAGGTGATAAGGCCGATTACTCCAAATATGGCGACCAATACCACGGCAATAATGATAAAAAGCGTGTGGTTCGGTTTTTTCGCGGCGGGCGAAGAGTTGAATGGAAGGGCGAGATCCATTGGTTAATGGCTTAGGCTAACCGTGTAAATAGCGTGTTGAGTCCAAAAGATTAGCGTTTGGCTGTTGTGGAAGTAATACATTCCTTGGATCTCCCGCGTATTCGCGTAGGCAATTGAGACGGAAGTCTTTTCCCCGCCAATGGTATACAGGCTAAGGTCGGTTCCGTTGCTATTCGGAAGAAAGAAGGAGGTGGAGTCTTTCCATGCCGCTTGGGAAACCTTACCGGCGATATTCAGCGGAAACTTATCGCTTCCGTCCACTTTCATGACGGAAAGAGTGGAGCCCACCGGATTGCTCGGGTCGGAGGTGGCGGTTTCATAGAGGACGGTTTTATTATCCGGAGAGAAAGAGGCGTTTAGAACGTTCCCCCCATCGGTGAGCCGTTTCAGGGTGCCGTCAGCGGTGGTATACAACCAGATATTATTCTGGCTTGAGTCGGCGGAACGGCCGATCAGTATCAGACCGCTGGCATCGCCGGCCCAGATGATCTTCGGATCGCTAATGGCGGAAAGGTCAGCCTTCCGGTCCACACTGGTCGCCCGTTTATCGCTGAAGATGAGGGATTTTTCGCCGGATGAAGAGAAATAGCCAAAGGCAATCCGATCCGGATTGGTCGGATCCCATACCGGCGACACGATCTCCGATCCGCCGATCCGGTACAGTGTCTGGGTCTGAAAGTTGTAGGTGGGAATCTCCCGGAGATAAACGCCGTTCGTCTGGTCGATTAAGGCGACATCCGGCTCGCTGGACCACTCGACATCGGTAACGCCGCTGAGCGGTTGGCTGGTTAACGGAACGATAATCTGGTTACTGATTTCCATCCGGTAGATTGTCTGCCGGTTGTTTCCCAGGAAAAAGACGGCGGTTTGATCGAGTGACGGCCGGACGAAGTCGATACCACCGGATTGTACCTGTCCCTCGCTTGGTTGCAGGGCGTATACCGGACGGACGGAGATCTGCTGGCCCCAGCCAAGCTTGATATCTTCGGTGAACGGGCTGAAGTTCGGTCTCTTGATGTTCAGTCGGTACACTCCTGCGCGAGCCGATACAAAGACACCCTGACCGGTTTTCCGGGTGGCTACCGGCTGGCCGTTCAAGGTAATGGTGAGGTTGGGTGTAGTGTCCAACACCAAAATGCCGCCTTGACTGGACCGGTAGAGGTAAAAACCGATCAGTAGGACGACCGTTACTACCGCGCCAATGATCAACCAGATCTGCCGCCACCGGTTCTGCCGATGAACAGCCGCGAATGGATTCGGACCAGGTTGACCGGGTGACTGACTAGTCGGCTGTCCGAATGGTTGACTAGGCGGTTGTCCAAACGGTTGAGTAGGCGCCTGGTCGGATGCCGAGTCGGACGGCAGAACCGTTGACGGAGCCAGCTCCGATGTCGGCTGGACCGGCGGAGTAGACGAAGCGGATTGTGGGGTCGACTGGTCTTCCATTGCTACTGCATATTTTTAATAGCGAGAATACCTTTGGCCAGGGCGTTTACCAAATCGGTCTCATGATTAGTATACCAGTTGAAGTCACTCTTGTTAGAAAGGAAAAACATCTCAACCAGGAAAGTGGGAATGCTGCTTAGCCGAGTGACTGCGAGCGGATACTTGCCGGATCCGGTTGACTGATCGGGCTGAACGCTACTCTTAAACGCTCCCGGTCCCCCGGTCGCTTTCAAGGCGGCGCCGTAAGCGCCGAGGAAGGCGGAGGCGTACTTTTGGGAAGTATCGGCCACGGCGGTAGTGAGCAGGCTCGGCTCGGTCGCGGAAACCGCGTTAGGATTATCCTTTTTAGAAGCGGCAATAGTGGCGGCGTTATTGGCCAGAGCTACCGTTTGGTCGTTTGGCGCGTACACCGTGTATCCGGAGGTGCCTGAGTTGTCTTGTCCGTCAAGATGGAGGTGGATGGCGAAAGCGGCGCCGGAGTTATTACAGATCTGGGCGCGCTTATCGTTATTAACCGGTGTCGTAATGGAATCACCCGGATTGCCCCTGGTCATTACCACATTAACTCCTTGCTGCTTTAAGGCGTCCCGCAGTTTTTGTCCAACGTCCCAGGTAATCTTATACTCATACTGAGTAGTGCCGTTATAGGTAGCGGAAGCGCCGATTGCCGCGTCGCTGATATGACCGGGATCGATGCAGACGGTGTAACCGTCCCCGGCGCTGGTAACCGTGGTCGCCTTTACCACTTGGCAGCCAGGCGCGTACGGGCCGACCGGCAGCGACTGATCGGCCGCGAAAGCCATAATAATCGGGGTGCCTTCATCGACATTCGCTCCCAAGGCCAGTCTGAGGCCGTCCCCGGCGCTGAGCTGTGGACTTTCCGGTCCGCCGCCGATAATACCGGAGAAACCGACGGGATCGGTGACACGGTAGCCGTTCGTCGATCCCTTCTCCCATAAGGAGCGCTGGTCGGTGCTATCTTTTCCCAGGGTAACATACGGAGCTGGTCCTGACTCTGCGATAATACCGATCACCACTTTGCCGTTGGCCGGGTTGTAGAGCATCATTTTTTTACCGGCGTACTCGTTATTAAATTGGGAGAGGCCGATAGTCGGTCGGCTACCGCCTAACCAGTTCCAGGAACGAGACGGCCAGCGCATCGTCACGTAGTACTCTAATTCACTGTTGGTAAAGCCGGTATGGGTCTGACCTTGCGAGTCTGTCCAGGTAGTATCGGAGTAGGCGAGATATCCCACGTTCGGGTTGCTATTATTCTTTAATCGAGTCAGCCGTTGGCCGCGGGGCACGTTGCCCGTACTGCTGTCCGGTACGTTAATCGCTTGTTCTTCGGCGGAAAACCCGCCCTTGGTGGATGGAAGGATCAAGCTGACCGAAGTGCCATCGCTCTTTTTATAGTTGAGCGTGTCGGCCATCCCCTGGCAGTGGTTAAGCGCCAGTAGGCTGTTAGAAGCGTTTCCGGCAATATTAGAGGTGGTATTGCCTGGCTGGTGTTGATTGCTGATCACGAAGAGAATAACGATACCGATAACCCCGATAGCTAAAATAATTATGAGTACAGGAATCCAAATTTCTGAGGTTGCCGCTATGGCGGTTCGAGCAGCGTTGATGGCTGCTTCTTTTACAACCTTTTTAGCCGCGCTTTTGAGCTGTTCGGTGGCGACATTGGCGGCCGTATTGACCGCTTGCCCAACCTTATTCCGTACTCCTCCCAGCGGTTGACGACCCTGAGCCTCTTCCCCTTCCGAAGCCGATTGGGCCGCCGCTCCGGCCGCGGTTTTAGCGGCGGGTCCGCCGAACTTTCCGGTAATAAACCGGTTGAGAGCGTTTTTCGGCCGCTGAGAACTCAAGGGATTCTGAATGCTCAACGGCTGCCCCAGCCCGTTCATATCGGCGCTGCCGACAATTGTCGACTCAGGCTGTACTCGTTCCTCTAAATTACTACTGGGCTGGGCCAGGGTAGGCTCCTCCGCCGAAGAGAGCGGCTCCCGATAGGTCTGATCCGTAGCGGTCGGTGCGGTATCTGTGGAAGAACTCCGCGCCGCCGGATTTACTTCTACCGCCGGGTTATGCTCCGCCAGCAGCGGTTGTTCTCCCGCTTCCGTTTCCGGAGTACCTTCCGGTTCCGTCAGATTGGGCAGCTGTTCCTCTTCCATATAATGTAGTCGCGTTACGCTTGCGCTTGCTGCTGCATCGCCAGCAACTGCTTCGGATCGGTGGTGATAATCTGGTCTTCCGTATACGAGGCGCTGACCTTAATAGCCACGTGGTTGAGGCCGGCAAAGAACAGCCCCTCTCCAACCGAGGCGTTCAGCAGTAGATACTTCTCCTGCTCAGTCAGATTAAACACCTGGGCCACGATATCAATGGAAGATGTGGACTGTTTGAACAGCACTTGCATGGAAGAGTTGGAGACAACCGCCTTGCCGTATTTATTAGCCAGAAAATCTTCCACATCCTGAGAGATAATTGTCAGCCCCAGGAAGTACTTACGCGCCCGTTTTGCTAATCCGTAGAGGAAGCGGGCCGAATCCTCATACTGCATCATCCACCACGCTTCATCCACCACCATGATGCGGCGCTTCTTCTCCTGCCGTACCTGATTCCAGATGTAGTTCAGAATGGTGAAGATAGCGACCGGCCGCAGCGCCTCTTCCAGATCGCGAACCGAGAAAGCAACCAGTCCGCCGGTTAGCTTAAAGTTAGTCGGCTGGTTAAAAAGCGAAGCAAACGTCCCTTCCACGTATTTATTAAGCCGCAGGATCAGGTTTTCCGCTCCGCGCATATTATTCAGAATTGAAACCAGATCGGACATGATGGGCGGCGGGTTGTGTTGGGTGCTGGGATCGATGGTGATATCCTTCAAGGCGTACGCTTCGTACAGCGCTTTATCCAGAATGGCGTCTTCTTCCGGCGTCAGCCCTTCCGCCATCAGCCGGAACAGGCCGTGCAGAGTGGTAATGTTGGAGCGCAAGACATCTTCCCCCGTCTCCTCTTGAGCCGAAATCGGCAAATCAAACGGATTGATCCGCTTGGGTGAATTAAGGCTGATTTCCAAATAGCTTCCTCCCACCGCTTCGGCCAGCTCCCGGTACTCATTTTCAGGGTCAATAATGATGATATCGGTGCCCAACATCAGATAACGTAAAATCTCCAGTTTGACGAAGTATGACTTGCCGGCGCCGGAAGTGGCAAAGATGACGGAGTTGGCATTCTCCAGGTTGAACCGGTCGAACAGAATTAGTGAATCATTATGCCGGTTAATGCCGTACAAGATTCCTTCATCCGAAGTTAGCTCGGCGGTAGTAAAGGGAAAGGTAGTGGAAAGCGAGCCGGTATCCAGATTGCGCAGCACGTTCATGTCGTCCTTCGCGATAGGAATGGTGGAGTTGAACCCTTGCTCCATCTGTACCAGCGCCTCCTTGGTATAGATCAGCATGCCGCCCAGGGTGGAGGTGATTTGCTTAGTCAGCGTATTCAACTCCTCAAGGGTTTTGGCGTAAATCGTGAAATAGAGGCCAAACTGGAACAGCCGGTTCTGGCCTTGCGCCAACGTGTCGCGCAGTTCGTCGATATCATGCAGAGCGGTATCCAGCTCCGGATCACGCACCAGACCCTTTTCCTGCTCCATCTGCCGGGTAGATTCGAGCTGCGCCATCTTCCGGCGCAGTGACTGCATTACTTCCTGAACATCTTCCGGGACGATATACATGCCAATGTCCATGGTCAGGTCATAGTTGATAATCGGCGACAACCAGTTAGTGGTCAGATAGCGCGGATAGGTGTACACGAAAATGGTGCGTAAGTAGTTCTCGCCTAGCTGCAGGTAGTTTGGCGTAACCACAAAGTCGGACGGCGCGATAATATCACGGGTGGTAGCCACTCCTTCTTCATACGCTTGGAACGCCGCTTGCTCTGAGGCGATCCGCTCCTGTTCTTTCGGATCCGACTTGTGGAAAAAGGGCAGGTTCATGGGGTGGGAGTTGTTTGCGCGGATGGATTTGGCTGCGCCGGTGGAGTGGGCTGGCTAGTCGGCTGTTCATGGTGATCAGTCGGTTGATCAACCGACGGTTCGGTGGCAGAGGGTGGCTCGGGAGCGGCGGGTGGTTCAGGGTTGGTCTTTGGTTCTTCTTCCGGCGTGGTTTCCGCCTCCGCGACACCTTCCTCGCTGGAAATAACGGAAGCGCTCAGCTCTCCCACATTGGTTAGCCGCTCTTGGGTGGCGATATCCGGATTGTAAATGGTATAAAACAGCTCGATCAGCTGCTGGGTATTCAGCGCTCGAACCTGGACGCCTAGTCTGCTTAAGCCGCTACCAATCGTGTTAACCCGATTGCTTAGCTCGGTCCGGTAACGACTGAACTCATTCTGGTTTAGCACCGGTCCGGTCGCTCTCTTCTGGAACATGCTAGTCAAGCTGGAGATGCCGGTTCGATTGGCAACGTCGCCGTATCCTACTACCA